>DATNPS010000496.1:0-29222 GCA_036703095.1 Crinalium sp.
CGTGAGCCACGTTTTTGCGATTTGTCGAATTCACGTCGTGAGAATTGCTGGCGATTAATTGCCACAGTAGACAATCAGGTCAATTTCGACATCTCCAAATCCGGCCAGCGCTGTGATACCAACGGTGGTTCGGCAGGGTAGGCGGCCTGCTGTAAAGTAGCTGGCGTAAATTTCATTCACGGTTTCATAAAACCGAAAATCGGTCACAAAAATTCGCGTCATCACGACCTTGCTGAAATCCGTTCCGGCGTGATCCAGAACCAGCTTCAGGTTTTCCATGACTCGTTTAGTTTGATCTTCAATCGATCCACGCACGACTTTTCCGGTGTCTGGATCTTCGGCCAATTGTCCAGTCACGAACAAAAAATCGCCTGCCCTCACCGCGTGAGAGTAGGGCGCGACCGGGGGCAAAACATTGTTTGGCAGAGTCATGAATTCGAGCACAGTTTAACTCCTGATAATGGCTGAAGGTGTTGTAGGGGTGACATTTCCCCCCAAATCCTGACAGTACAATCTATCCTGAATAAAAGACACATGGAGTCTTACAGTGATTTTCAGTCGCTTAAAACTCGGTCGTTTTTCGAGAACCGCGCGGAGCGCAGTTCTTAAAAAACAACTTGTAGTTGACCCAAGTAAGAATCGCTGTAAGCCACATCTTGATTGTTGTTAGGGGTGAAAATTGGCGAGCTTTACAATTCAACGTGTTCTAATTCCCGCTGAAGATGGATATGCCACAGTAGATGTGCAGATTGAGGGCGATCGCATCACAGCCATTGCACCCCATTTAGACCCGGTTGGCATCTTGGTAGATGGTCGTCACAAGCTGCTGCTGCCTGGCTTTGTCAATGCTCATACCCATTCCTCTGAGATGTGGCAGCGGGGGTTAATTCCACCTCGTCCATTAGAGCTTTGGCTGGCCGAACTGTACGACTTTACGCCCCTTGACCCAGAACAGGTCTACCTCAGCGCCTTGGGAACGGCAGTGGAAACATTGCTGAGCGGTGGCACAACTGTTGTCGATCATCTGGTGCTGATTCCCGGACAAGAAACAGACAGCGTTGCAGCGGCAGTACGCGCCTATCAGGAAGTGGGCATCCGGGCCTTTGTTGGGCCGCTAATTCAAGATGAATCGATGCTAGCAGGCATCCCATCCGGTAACGCCGACCGAGAACATGATGAATATTTGCGCAGCACTGCCGACACGCTGGAGATTATGCAGACGCTCGTGGAGCAGTTTCACCGTCCAGAGCAGGGCATCAACATTGCGGTAGCTCCGACTGGAATTCAGCTTTGTTCAGATGCTTTATTTGAAGGGTGTATTGAGCTGAGCGATCGCCATCAGCTTTGTCGCCATGCGCATTTGCTGGAAACGAAAGCCCAAAAAATGCTGGCGCAAGAGAAATATGGCTGTAGCGCGGTAGAGCATCTGAAACATGTGGGATTTTTGGGCGATCGCACCTCCTTAGCTCATTGCGTCTGGCTGGATGAGAGTGACGTTGGCATCCTGGCTGAAACCCGTTCAACCGTGGTTCACAATCCCCTCAGCAATTTGCGATTGGGCAGCGGGATTGCCCCAATTCTGCAATATCGGCAGGCGGGAGTGAATGTGGCATTTGGCTGCGATGGTGCTGCCAGCAATGACTCCCAAGATTTGCTCGAAGCCATCAAAATCGGCTCCATTCTGCACAACTCTACGGCCCTGGACTATCACCACTGGATTTCCCCTCGACAGGCAGTTGAGATGGCCGCGTTAGGTGGGGCAACGGGATTGGGACTATCTGACCAACTGGGCACCTTGACGGTTGGCAAAAAAGCGGATCTGGTGCTCTACGACCTCACCGATTTATCCCTGCTGCCTCGCACTGATCCAATTGGGTTACTGGTGCTCGGTCGGCCTACTCAGGTGGTAGATAGTGTCTGGGTTGACGGTAAGCAAATTGTTGCCAATGGTAAAGTAACTACGATTGATGTTGATCATCTCAAGCAAGAGTTATTTGACCGTAGCGAATGGCATACCAACCGTAGCTCTCAAACCATGCAAATGATGGAAGGACATTATCGAACGGTGATGGGATTGCCTTCTCTGATGTGAGGTTTTAATAAGGTCGCTAAAACCCAAATTGGGATGACCGGGAGCAGCTTTGCTGCTCCCGGTCATCCCAATTTGGGTTCTTAACCAAAAAGGGTGGCTTCCCATTCACCTCGAAGATCTTTGAAGATCTTTTCTAAAGAAGCGCTAAGTATGGTCGATAGTCGTTCCAATTCAAGCTGTAAATCGTTACGATCCGTGTAAGACGGAAACAATCCAAAAACCCTGGTAAAACAGACAGTACATTTGAGAGGAAGGGATTGCAGTCGTAAGGTTTTTGTTACAAATCTTTCTGAGGATTTGTAAAGCGAGGTTGCCACTGAGGTCAGGGAAGTTGGCTAACAGGAAGGAGAATGTATGCGTGCAGTGCTGATGGCAGGCGGATCAGGAACGCGGCTCAGGCCGTTGACCTGTGATCTTCCAAAACCGATGGTTCCAATTCTAAATCGCCCGATCGCCGAGCACATTTTGAATCTTCTCAAGCGTCATCGCATTACGGAAATCATCGCAACGCTACATTATTTACCCGATGTGATGCGAGATTATTTTCAGGATGGCACCGATTTTGGCGTTCAAATTACCTATGCCGTTGAGGAAGACCAACCCTTAGGGACAGCAGGCTGCGTCAAGAATGTCGAAGAATTACTAGATGAAACGTTTCTCGTCATCAGCGGCGACAGCATCACCGATTTTGACCTGACGGCAGCCATTCAGTTCCATCGGCAGCGACGATCGAAAGCTACACTCGTCCTCACTCGTGTACCCAATCCGCTAGAGTTTGGTGTGGTGATTACAGACGAGCAGCAGCGGATTCGCCGTTTTCTAGAAAAGCCGTCTAGCAGCGAAATTTTTTCTGACACGGTCAATACAGGCATTTATATTCTGGAACCAGAAGTCCTGAACTATCTGCCATTCGACCATGAATCCGATTTCTCGAAGGATCTGTTTCCTCTACTCCTAGAAAAAGGCGAGCCGATGTACGGCTACATTGCAGAAGGCTACTGGTGTGACGTCGGCCATCTGGATGCCTATCGTGAAGCTCAGTATGCGGCCCTTCAGCGACGCGTGAAGCTGGAGTTTCAGTATGAGGAGCGATCGCCCGGTGTGTGGGTGGGGCAAAACACGTATGTTGATTCAACTGCCAGATTGGAAACTCCCATCCTGATTGGCAGCAATTGCCGGATTGGGCCTCGTGTTGAGATTGAAGCCGGAACGGTGTTAGGCGATAACGTCACGGTCGGGGCAGATGCTGACTTAAAGCGTCCGATTATTTGGAATGGAGTGATTATTGGAGAAGAAGTGCATCTGCGCGCCTGTGTTGCCGCTAGAGGCACCCGGATTGATCGGCGGGCACATGTATTAGAAGGAGCGATCGTCGGTTCGCTATCTACGATTGGTGAGGAGGCATTAATTAATCCCGATGTCCGCATCTGGCCCAGCAAGCGGATTGAACCGGGAGCCACGCTCAACATGAATTTAATCTGGGGGCACGCGGCTCACCGCAACCTGTTTGGCCAGCGGGGTGTCTCCGGACTGGCAAACGTGGACATCACTCCAGAATTTGCAGTGCGCCTGGGGGCCGCGTTTGGCTCGACCTTGAAGCCCGGATCGCAGGTGACGGTATCGCGCGATCAGCGCAGTATTTCACGCATGGTGTCGCGATCGCTGATTGCAGGCTTAATGTCGGTTGGGGTGCATGTGCAAAACCTGGAAGCCACCGCGATTCCGGTTGCCCGTGCTGTGGTGCCGACGCTGGCTGTCGTGGGTGGCATTCACGTCCGCGTTCATCCCGAACGATCTGACCATATTCTGATCGAATTCTTTGACCACAAAGGCATTAACCTGTCCAAAGGACGCGAAAAGAAAATTGAAGGCGCGTATTTCAAAGAAGATTTTCGGCGCGCTCAGATTCAGGAAATTGGCAATGTCTTCTACGTCACGCAAGCTACAGACCTTTATAGCGCCAGCTTTGAACGCCATTTGAAAGTGGATGCGATTCGCAGCAGTAAGTCCAAGGTGGTGATCGACTATGTTTATGCCGTTTCTGGAGCCGTATTGCCCCAACTGCTGGCTAAATTTGGCTGTGATGCGGTTGTGCTCAATGCCAGCTTGAATCTGCATGTTCCCTCTCAAAGCGATCGCGAGGTCTTGCTGAACCAACTGGGGCATGTGGTAGAAGCCCTCAAAGCCAACTTCGGCGTTCAGGTCTCGGCCAATGGGGAGCAGTTGATTCTGGTGGATGAATCGGGCAGACCCATTCGAGGTGAAATGCTAACGGCCCTGATGACCCATCTGATTTTGACAGAGCACCCCAGAGGCACGGTGGTGGTTCCCGTTAATGCGTCCAGCGTGATTGAGCAAATTGCCCGTCGGCACGATGGTCGGGTCATTCGCACCAAAGCCAATCCAACAGCGCTGATGGAAGCCTGTCATACCAATAGCAACGTGGTGCTGGGCGGCAGTGGTGAAATGGGCTTTATTTTCCCACAGCTGCATCCGGGATTTGACGCTATGTTCTGCATCGCCAAACTGATTGAGATGCTGACCATTCACAATCAAAACACGGTTGCCGGAAGCCCTCGCACGCTGGGCCACATTCGCTCGGAACTGCCGCGCGTTTGTCACAAAACGCTGACGGTTCGTTGCCCCTGGACGGTTAAAGGGGCGCTTATGCGGCGTCTGGTGGAAACCCACTCGCCAGAGGATTTGGAACTCATCGACGGCGTAAAAATTCTGAATCCGCAGCATGATAGCTGGCTATTAATCTTGCCCGATGCTAGCGAACCTGTCGTTCATCTTTTTGCCAATAGTCATGACCGGGGATGGGTGGATGAAACCTTGCGAGAATATCGCACCTATGTCCAAGAATTTGCAGAGCAAGACCAGGATGTTAAAGAAGGAGACTTAGATCTGGTCGGTGGATAGTGGCGTATGGGTGCATCAATTGGTTGGAAGACGTAGCTTAATGCATTTCAGCCATTCTCATTATGCAAATCGGTGGCTGCGGAGCTTGCCTGCGACGGGTTTCGCAACCACCGATGGTGTTTTTTGCGCGCCCGACAGGCGCGCCAAACCCGCCATCAGTTTCAAACCGAGAATTGCTGAATGTATTTTCAGTAGATTTAGGGTTGGCGATTCCAACTGCTAAAATAGTACATTAGTACTTTATTCCTTTAGCAAAGCAGATGGCAACCTGAGTCGCTTGACCTAAATTGATTCACAGCTCACCCTGAAGGGATATCCTTCTCAGCACCCATCTGTTTCACCTGATGATTTAGGACGGCTATAAGGTTTAAACTTTAGAATCTACGAGGGCACTTAAGAAGGACTGCGTTATGAATAGCTGTATTTTGATGGCCGAAATTATCCAGGAGCCGCAGTTACGCTATACCTCCGATAACCAAACGCCGATCGCTGAAATGGTGATTCAGTTCGAAGCACTGCGTGAGGAAGACCCCCCAGCCACTTTGAAAGTGATTGGTTGGGGCAATTTAGCGCAAGAGATTCAGGAAAACTATCATGAGGGCGATCGCATCATCGTTGAGGGGCGTCTGAACATGAATTCCGTCGATCGACCTGAAGGATTCAAAGAAAAACGGGCTGAGTTAACGGCTCAACGAATCCACCGCGTTAGCTCCGATGCGACAGTAAAAACCACCACTGCAATTCCAGATGCGCCAGTCGCGGCTACGACGCCAGCCAAACCTCGTGCGACGGTGGCTCCCAAAGCCACCAAAGCCCCGGCCAGACCGAGTGTATCTGAAGTCCCGGCAGCAAAGCCAACCTATGCGGCTCCTGCTACCGATGCGGATTACGACGATATCCCGTTCTAAATCTCAACTGCATCTCACATTAAAAGTGCTGAGGACTGAGGATTGAGTGCTGAGAAAGGATTAATACTCAGTCCTCAGTACTCACCACTTGGCTAAGGCTTACTGATTATTACAGGTGAAATAGGCATTCTGCCTGCTCCTGTTATTCTGGAATGAGTACTCCGGAGTTCGATGTATACCTACGCCTTCCTGCACAGCGATATATCGCATCTGCATTTGCCAGAGGGAATTTCTGGGCCGCTTCGTCTCATCGGTACGGCTCACGTATCAGCGTTAGTAGAACCCCAGCTAGACTTTGAGGCACTTCAGCAAAGCGATAATCAACTCATGCAGGCCGTTTTGGCGCATGATCGGGTGATTCGAGATATTTTTCGGCAAACCGAGATTTTGCCACTTCGCTTTGGTACCTGTTTTGTCTCTCAAGATGGCTTGCTAGAACATTTGCAGTCTCGTAGCTCTGACTATTTAGTCAAACTGGCTCAGCTTGCAGGTAAAGCCGAATATACGCTGAAGTTTACGCCGATCGATCTACCTGAACCCGCCATTTCATCCGATGCAAAAGGCAAAGAATATTTTCTGGCTAAAAAACAGCGCTACCAAACCCAGCTAGAACAACAGCAATTGCGATCGCTCGAACTGGATCAGGTGAAGGAGGCGATCGCCCAACTTTACCCCTATGCCATCACCAGTTCCGGCGAAGGGATTGAGCGCATTCACCTACTAGTCAGTCGGCAAGACGAACCCGTTCTATCCCAACAGGTGCAAACCTGGCAGTTGAACTGCTCTCACTGGGAAGTAATTCCGGGCGAAGCCCTGCCTCCCTATCATTTTGTTTGACGTGCATTCCTGGCCGAAAAAAGAGCCTCTCGCACGCGAGAGGCTCTTTTTTCGGCATAAGTTACACCTGAACCGAAGGCAATGCGAAGCGCTTCGTAATACCAACCCTTAACACCTTGCGGAAGGGGTTTGGGGAGCGCCGCTCGCTCCCCAATGGGGGGCTGGGGGCAAGCCCCCAGAAAGGGTTTTAACTCAGCAAATCAGCTTAGAAAAACCAGCGCAGATCGCTCCAACCTACGGAGTAGTCAACAGCTCAGCTGGCAATCGCTTAAACGCTAACCGTTCGTTTTCCACATCCACAAAGATCGTATCGCCATCGCTAAAATCACCGCGCAGGATGGATTTCGCAATCTGCGTTTCCAATTCGCGCTGGATAGCTCGCTTCAGCGGACGCGCACCAAACACAGGATCGTAGCCCACCTCAGCCAGGAAGTCTAACGCCGCTTCTGAAAGACGCAGCGACATCTTGCGATCGCTCAACCGCTTTTCTAGCCGCAGCACTTGCAGCTTCACAATATTCCGCAGTTCGGACTTCTGTAAGCCGTGGAAGATGATGATCTCATCAATCCGGTTGAGGAATTCGGGGCGGAAGTTAGCACGCATGGCCTCCATCACGCGCGATCGCATTTCCTCATAGCGGGTATCGTCTCCGGCAATATCCAGAATGAACTGGGAGCCGATATTGCTGGTCATAATGATCACCGTATTCTTGAAGTCCACGGTGTGACCCTGAGCATCCGTCACGCGACCATCATCGAGGATTTGCAGCATGACGTTGAATACGTCCGGATGTGCCTTCTCAATTTCGTCAAACAGAATTACCGCGTAAGGCCGACGCCGAATCGATTCCGTTAACTGGCCGCCTTCCTCATAGCCGACATAGCCCGGAGGCGCACCGATCAACCGCGATACGGCATGTTTCTCCATGTATTCCGACATATCGATCCGCACCATCGCTTCTTCCGTGTCGAACAGGTAAGCGGCCAGCGCTTTCGCCAGTTCCGTCTTACCGACCCCGGTTGGTCCCAGGAAGATAAAGCTGGCGATCGGGCGATTTGGATCGGCTAACCCGGCACGCGATCGCTGAATGGCATCGGCTACCGCTGTCACGGCTTCATTTTGGCCGATGACGCGACGGTGCAATTCTTCTTCTAAGTGCAGGAGCTTCTGCATTTCCGATTCCACCAGCTTGCTGATGGGAATGCCCGTCCACTTCGAGATGATTTCAGCAATATCAGACTCCGTCACCTCTTCCCTCAGCATGGATTTGCCGCTGGTTTGGGTTTGAGTCAACTGCTGTTCTGCTAGCTCGACCTGACGCTGGAGGTCAGTTAGCTTGCCATACTTCAACTCGGCGGCGCGGTTCAGGTCATAATCCCGCTCGGCCTGCTGAATCTCGATATTGACGCGATCGATTTCTTCTTTCAGCTTTTGAATGTTGCTGATGCTGTCTTTCTCAGCCAACCACTGAGCACTAAGGGTAGTCTGAGTTTCCTTCAGATCAGCCAGTTCTTTTTCCAGGCGCTCTAGCCGCTCCCGCGAAGCCGGATCGCTTTCTTTCTGGAGAGACAGTTTCTCCATCTCCAATTGCAGGATCTTCCGGTCAACTTCATCTAGTTCTTCCGGCTTGGAGGTAATCTCCATTTTCAGCTTGGCGGCGGCTTCATCCACCAGGTCAATGGCCTTGTCGGGGAGGAAGCGATCGCTGATGTAGCGATTCGATAGGGTGGCCGCTGCTACCAGAGAGCTATCGGAGATTTTCACCCCGTGGTGAACCTCATAGCGTTCCTTCAAGCCGCGCAGAATGGAAATCGTGTCTGCCACATTAGGCTGATCGACGTAAACCTGCTGGAATCGACGCTCTAGAGCCGCATCCTTTTCGATGTATTTGCGATATTCATCCAGCGTGGTGGCACCAATACAGCGCAGTTCACCCCGCGCTAGCATCGGCTTCAGCAGGTTTCCAGCATCCATCGCGCCCTGTGTTGCGCCCGCACCGACCACCGTGTGGATTTCGTCAATAAATAGGATGAGCTGTCCGCGCGATTCCGTCACTTCTTTGAGCACGGCTTTCAGACGCTCCTCAAACTCACCGCGATACTTGGCTCCGGCAATCAGCGCACCCATATCGAGGGCAATCAAACGGCGATCGCGCAGTGACTGCGGCACATCTCCGCTGACAATCCGCTGAGCCAGACCTTCGGCAATGGCGGTCTTACCGACGCCCGGTTCCCCAATCAGCACTGGGTTATTCTTCGTGCGGCGAGACAGGATTTGGATCGTGCGGCGGATTTCGTCATCCCGGCCAATCACGGGGTCGAGCTTGCCTTGACGGGCAAACTCAGTTAGATCCCGCCCATATTTTTCCAGCGCTTCATACTTTCCTTCTGGATTTTGGTCGGTCACTTTCTGATTCCCCCGAACTTGTTCAATGATGGATTTGAGCGTTGCTTCATCTAGTTTAAATTCCTGGAATAATCCTCGCCCAAAGCGGTCGTCTTTGGCATAGGCCAAAAGGAGATGTTCGATCGAAATGTATTCATCGCCCATTTCTTGACGGTTCGATTCGGCGCGATCGAGTAATGTGTCGAGAGACCGCCCCAGGTAAACCGATGTGCTAGAGCCAGATACTTTGGCCTGACGAGCAATAAACGCATCTGTATAGTCGCGCAACCGCTCGACGTTGATTCCGGCTTTGTTAAAAACACTGGTCGCAAGTCCCTCCCGTTCCAACAGCGATCGCATCAAGTGTTCTGATTCAATCTGCTGCTGCTGTGCCTGCTTCGCCACATCTGGAGTGTGAGCGATCGCTTCCCATGCTTTTTCAGTAAATTGATTCGGGTTTGTTGGCTGCATAACGTGGGGTGTTGGGGGTTAGGTGTTGGGTGTTGGGTATTTGGGGGAGAGGGTGTGGGGTGTAGGGGCTAGGACGGAAAAGCTTTCTGACTCCTGACTCCTGACTCCTAACTTCCGGCTTCTGCCTCCTGCCCTCTGCCTCAAACTAATTTCAATATGCAAATCATTAATATGGTTGCTTGGTATACATAGCCCAACAGATTTCATTGTAGGCAGGAGGTCGCGATCGCCAGGGTCGGTGTTCACACCTTTAGAGATAGGTGTTACCGTCCTGATACCAAACCTGCTTCCAGCTTCAGGAACATCCTGCCAAAATATTTACAGGATCAAGTGACTGACTTTATGACCAGAAAACCGTACTTCACCGTACTCGTCGAGGAAAGGGCGAGTGCCCTTCCTATCCGTCCTTTAACAATGGCTCAAGTTGTTTTCTAAAGGTTTGCCAATTTGCTAGAGCGGTAAGATTTGATTCTGCTTTTTTGCCTAATAGAATCACGCCTTCCTTAAAGTCCAGAATTCCATAACGGCGATCGCGCAAAATTCGATCTACTACCGTTACATCTGTTTTCAACGTATTGCGAGATTCCTGAAAGGCTTTCTGATATTGCGTGCTGAACCAGAAATCCACCATCACATAATCGACGCCTTCTACCTTGCGGTTATCGTTGCGGAAGCGCAATTGAGGGAAGCGCAGCGCTGCCCGACGATTGGGCACATGAGCCACGATGAAACGAGAGGTTGAAATGCTGGCATCGGGTGGTACCTGATCGAGGAGCGATCGCACCTGATCCGCGTGTTCCCACTGGCTTGTAATCGGTACATACACCAGGGGACTGATAGAGTCGGGCAGGATAAATGACCAGGCCCGACCCGGATTGGAAGTGAAGGTGAAGAACAGAGATAGGCAGATGCAAAGTGCCCAAAAACGGCGCATTCTCAGCGATTTGAATCCCTCTTGATGACGCGACCACCAGAGAATGGCACCGTAAAATAAACCCGGAACAACCGGAGTCGTGTAGCGAATGTTGATGGATAGAGGCCCATCCTCGCGGCGCAGCAGGTTCTCTAATAATGGCAATCCAGAAATCATCCAGGCCGGAGGCGAAAGAGTGGGCACAAACGCCAGCGGCAGCAGGTGTCCCAGAATGTATTTGATGGTTTTGGAGAGGGGAAAAAATAGCTCTTGGAGGATAATCCAGGGACGACGGGCGATCGCCCCAATCACATCGACCGTAGACGCCTGCTGATCATCGGTGAATTGCCCAAACTCTTCAATCATGAAACGGCGCGATACTTCATCGGTAAACAGCGGCATCAAAACGGTGGTCACCAGCAGCATATAGCCACCGCTCAGGGCACAAGTCCCGATGCCAATGCGCGGAAACCGCTTGCTGAGAATCATGTAGATGCCGATACCAAAGACCACCAGTCCGGCATCTTCGCGGATCAGCAGGGTCAGTACGCCGAGGAGGCCAAACAGCCACCACCAGCGTTTCTCCATTGCCAGCAGCATTCCAAACACAAACAGCGGCATTTGCGCGAAGTCATAAAATTCGCCCAGAGCTGGCCCGATTACGGTATTTGCACCATAAAAGCTGAGCGCGATCATGGCTGAAATGGGTGGACTCAAATAGTGACGGCTCAGCGCATAGAGCACCAGTCCGCCACCCGTAATCAACGCGACTTTCAGCACAATCAATGTGATGGGCGACGGAAACAGCGCATAAAGCGGTAGCCACAGCAGCAGAGCTGGAGTAAAGTGTTGTGCGAGCCGATGATAGTAAACCGCTGCGACGTCGCCATCCTGCGCCACGCTAACTGAGTACGTGCCTGACAGAGAGCTTTGGAAGAAGCGTCCATGAATGCCATTCCAAAACACCTGGCTAAAGATGCCGTGGTCGCTATCCGCATAAAACACGTTGTAACGGTGCAGCGAAAATCCCAAGACCAGGACAAAAAAGGCGATCGCCGCCACTACCACAACCCGTAACTCTGGATGCTTCTTCAAATGGCTCAGCATTTATGATTTACAAATTACGTCCTCACAGAGTTAAGAATAGTGGATTCTTTGCAGTTAAGGAGTCAGGAGTCAGGAGTCAGGAGTCTGACTTTCTTCTGACTCCTGACTCCTGGCTCCTGGCTCCTGGCTCCTGACTTCTCCCCCACCTACTCCACGGCGGCCTCTACGTTAATGATGAAAACCGAACTTCAAGAGCGGGCTGATATTCTGGCAAGCAATTTGCAGCGTAGTGTAGACGCCTGCTTTGAAGTGCTGCGATCGATCAGTCAGCTTTATGCATCGTCGGAGCATGTGACTCGGCAAGACTTTCAGCGGTTTGTGCAGCCTGTGCTGGCTCGTCATCCCAGCATTCATGCACTGGAATGGTTGCCCCGGCTGTTGGATAGCGATCGCCCTATCTTTGAGCAAACCCTGCAATCAAAGGGATACCCTGCCTTTCAAGTCACTGAACGCACTAGCGATGGCAAACTTCGGCGGGCTGAATCGCGCTCAGAATATTTCCCTGTTTGTTACGTAGAGCCACTGCAAAACAACGAACTGGCTCTTGGCTTTGACCTGGCCTCAGATCACACCCGATGGGCCGCGCTGGAACGGGCACGCGATACTGGAGCGATCGCGGTTAGCGGGCGGATTGAACTGATTCAAGAAACGCAGCGTGAGTTTGGGTTCCTCGTTATTTTGCCGATCTATCAGCATGGAAGTCCCTGTAATACGGTGGGCGATCGCCGTAACCACTTACAAGGGTTTGTGTTGGGCGTGTTTCGACTGGCTGATGTAGTGCGCTCTGCCTTAGCAGGCTTGAATCTAGACAATCTTGACTTTCATCTGCACGATCGCTCCGATCATCCTGAAGTTGGCTTGCTGGCCGTCTATGATTCAACAGCTAAACAGGTGATCGCTGACGCTGCGGATTGGCAGGCGTCCAGTCATGCTCAGTCAACCTCATTAGACAGGGAATCCATTGGCCGCAAGGAGTCCGACAACGGTGGTAGCCCATCTCCGCGTCTTCGTGGTTCTCGTACCCCGCGTCTGACGCCAAGGGGCAAAGCGATTTGTACCCGCAGTTTCATGATTGCCGATCGCCAGTGGTCTCTCGTCCTTCAACCCACCGCAGCTTATGTGGATCGGGCCGAACTTTACCAGCAAAGCCAGATTCGGGCGAATGCAGCGGCGGCTGAAGCAGAAAAGCTAAAACAAGCATTGCGGAATTTACAGCAGACTCAGGCTCGCTGGTTCTTAGAAAAGAACTTGATTGCATTTGGTGTGGTGCTCGTTTTGCTGATTTTAGGTGGGGCTAATCTGGTGTCCTACCGCAGTTTGGCTCAACTGATGGAGAGTAAAGATAGCATTCAGCGGAGCTATACAATCTTGGCTAATCTAGCCAAGGTGCTTTCTCTCACGACAGACGCACAATCTTCGATGCAGCCTGCGCCTGTCAATCCACCATCGCAGCCAGTCCAGCAAACTCCTTCAATATTGGAACCTGAAATTGCAGTACTCCGACAGGCGATCGCCAATGACCCCAACCAGCGTCGTCGTCTTGATCAATTGGAACCGTTGATTCATCAGCGGCTGTTGATGCTGCAACAATCCGCCGTTCGGCAGGACAATTTGGTGGTCAATGGTAGCGATCGCCAGCTTCAGCAGCAGATTCGGCAAATTGTGGCTGAGATTGAACGTGAAGAGCGATCGCACCTCCCCCACTGGGAAGCGCAAGCGGCCATCAGCGTTCGCACAACGTTCTTAATTAATATCATCGGCATTTCGCTCAGTTTTGCCTTACTGGTGGGGGTTTACTATCTGCTCCAACGGCAGATCAGTGAGCGTCAGCAGGTTGAAGCTGCGCTGTATGAAGCGAATAGCCAGCTTGAAATGGAAGTGCAGGAACGGTTGGCTGAACTGGCGCAAACCAAAGAAATCAGCGACCTGAAAATGCGCCTGTTCTCCATGGTGTCCCACGAATTTCGGACTCCCCTCAGCACAATCCTCGTTTCGACTCAAATGCTGACTAGCAGCGAGCAAACCTGGTCTGAGGAAAAAAAGGTGAAAAACTTGTCTCGCATCCAGTCTGCCGCTAAAACAATGGCGCAACTGCTGAGTGATATCCTCACGCTCGGACGAGCTGAAGCAGGTAAGCTAGAGTTTCGTCCTGAACCTGTAAACTTAGTTTCCTTCTGTCAACATCTCATTGAAGAATTACAGGACAGTATGGAATGTGGATCTCGCATCAATTTCACAGTTCAAGGTTCATTCACAGATGCGTATATCGACAGCAAATTGTTGCAATCTATCCTGTCTAATTTGTTATCCAACGCTATCAAATATTCTTCATCTAATAGCTCGATTCAGTTCACTCTAAACTGCACATCAGAAGCCGTTACCTTTCTAGTCAAAGATCACGGCATTGGCATTGCTCCAGACGACCAACAACGTCTTTATGAAGCATTTCATCGAGGTAAAAATGTTGGTGATGTGGAAGGTACAGGCTTAGGATTAGCAGTCGTTAAAACTTGTGTTGATTTACATGGAGGTCAAATCAACGTCGAAAGCAAAATGAATTCAGGAACTACGTTTACAGTTACTCTCCCTCAGTAGAGATAGGGCGCATCTAACGGTTGGATAGCAACAGTTCTAGAAGGTCGAATTCACATTGTTTATATGTCTGTCAAATTCACATTAAAACAGCAGATTAGCGGCTCCTTTAATTTGCTCTAAAGGTGCGATCGCCCTTGGTAACGCAGGCAGTTTTACAATCGTTTGTGCTGGGAAAATATTTGCAGGTAATTCATGCGCTGCATCAAAACGATTGTGTACGACATATCGCTGGTTAACGCCCATTTGCTGTAGTGATTGAGTTAATCGAGTGGCTTCCGCAACAATGGCAGACTTCGCTTGCAGCACTCCAATAAACTCAGTATGAGCCGGATCTTTGAGTTTCTTCTGAGCCTGCACTACGCGTTGTCGCAACGTCCGTAAGCGTCCCATAAACTCAGTTCGCCCTACCACATGTTGATATTTAATCCACAGCTTAAAGATCCAGGCCAGCCACTCACTCATGGCCGCAGGCATTTCCAGAAAGCGCAGCAAATGGCCTGTAGGAGCGGTGTCCAAAATAATAAAATCCTGTTCTTGTTGCTCCAACAGTTCCATCACTGTAATCAGCGACAGCATTTCGTCAATGCCAGGTAGCGCTTGAGAAACGATCTGCCGCCATGCCTCCGGTCCATAGGCAATGGTCATACTGGCATTTGGATCGGTGTCACCGCTCATCATCTCTGCCAGTTCCCACAAATACTCTTCCCGAAACTGATCGAGCACCTGGCTGGCATCAATCTCCTGACCGCTCAAGTTATCGGTTAGCGATTGCGCTGTATGCCCTAGCCCATACCCAAACGCATCTCCTAGCGAATGCGCCGGGTCAATCGAGATCACGCGAACCGCTTTACCGGGATGACGCTCGGCCATCCCCCAGGCGATCGCCGCTGCCACTGTTGTTTTACCCACACCCCCTTTACCGCCTACCAGAACCAAGCGCCGTCCGTTTGCAATAAAGTCATCAAAACCGGGCAGGATTTTATCTGGGAAAGATACGGTTGTCTTGTGGATGGATTGGTTTAACTGCTCTAACTGAACTGGCTCGACTTGCTGGAGTAGACGATCGAGGGCAGTTGCGCCTACAGGTTCTTGAGTCTGTAGCGGAACCCGAAACACGGGGCGCGGTTCGCTGATCACCAGAAACTTATCGAGTAATTCCTGTTGCTCAACATAGCGATTTGTGGTTGAGGCATCGCTAGTATCCTCACCTTGTGAAGCCGTCAGCACTTGATTCACAAAAATGCCACCCGACGGAATTTGCAGCGTGTTAAGCGCCTCTAATAAGCGTTTGCTCTCCAGCCAGCTCATCGGTTCGGCGATCGCCACCACCAAACAAGCCGTTCGCTGAGCATCCCTCAACAGATTGCGTCCTTCTGCCAGTTCGGCTTTCATATCTGCCAAAAACTGGTCAGCCTGATCCGCTGCATAGTGTCCGGTGAACGTCTCGCTGATTACCCGATGTTTTTCTTGAAATAAATCCAGGGCATTCAGAAATCCATCTAGAAAATCCATCAGCTTAAACAGGTTGATCGTATGACCGCTGGGAGCCATATCCACCACCACGCGATCGGCCACTTTCTCTCGCAATAGCCGCTGAATTTCAAGAATGCCCATCAATTCATCCAGTCCGGGCCAGCTTAAATCCCAGACAGGACTGAGATCATTGCCTTGAACAAAGCTTCCCCGTTCGACCAAGAGTTCTAAAATGCTGCCATACTTGGCCTTAAATTCTTGCAAGAGTTTTTGGGCATTCAGCGCTCTCACCTGAAGGTTCGGCAAATCATCTGGGGTATGCGGAATATCTTCTACGTCCATTAGCAGGACATCCCCCAGGGAATGCGCCGGATCAGTAGACACTAACAAAACTTGTTCATCCGCAAATTGCTGTGCCCAACGACGGGCAAATCCACAGGAGAGTGTCGTCTTCCCGACTCCGCCTTTCCCGCTAAACATGGCCAAACGGAGGTTATCAAACTGCTGCATACCCATAGATGTTAACGATTCCCAAAATCTGGTTGATTCACTTTTAGCCTGGGTACTCTGATACGAGTCATCAGAGCAAGGAAATGGTTTGCCGGAAACAATGGTTAGGGGAGCGACCGCGTATATCTGCGGGTATAACTGTAGCTTTTCATCCTCCGCTCTCCGGTTTGCGATCCCCAAGCATGAAGAGACATACATACACAGGCTACCCACGAAATACCGATCTGCAACTTCAAATCGGGTTTCAGACTCTGTATAGGTTGGATGGCTAACCCTGAAACATCGAGTAGTAACCCACCAATGAGCGACCTATTTAAGGGATTCGAACAACTCCTGGAGTTAGCAAAAGCCTTGGAAGAAAAGGCCGAAAAAGGAGAACTCAAAACTGACATTCAAATCAACTCTCGCCCTCTTAGCAGTATTCCTCGTCGAGGCAACGTTCCCGGAGGAATTGGCACCAGCCGCATTCGCCCCAATCCTCCTGCGGATGGTTCAAGCCCTTCGGGTACCAGTGACGATGTCGTCATCACCCCTCCACCCGATGATTCGTCGTCGGCCAATTCCCTTAAGGATATTGGCGGTTTATCAGAAGTCTTGAAGGAATTGCGAGAGTTAGTCGAAATCCCCCTCAAGCGTCCTGAGCTGTTGGCAAAACTAGGCTTGGAACCCACTCGTGGCGTTCTTCTGGTTGGGCCTCCCGGCACAGGTAAAACACTAACAGCCCGCGTTTTGGCAGAAGAATTGGGCGTCAATTATATTGCCATCGTTGGCCCGGAAGTGATGGGCAAGTATTACGGTGAAGCTGAAGGCCGCCTTCGCGGTATTTTCGAAAAGGCGATTAAATCAGCTCCCTGTCTGGTTTTTATTGATGAGATTGATAGTCTCGCCCCCGATCGCAGCAAGGTCGAGGGCGAGGTCGAAAAGCGCTTAGTAGCTCAGCTTCTAGGCTTGATGGATGGCTTTGCCAAAACCAAGGGCGTAATTGTTTTGGCGGCTACCAATCGGCCCGATCATCTTGATCCGGCGCTGCGTCGTCCCGGTCGATTTGATCGAGAAGTTCAGTTCCGCGTACCCGATCGTGATGGACGCTTAGAGATCCTCAACATCCAAACTCGCTCGATGCCGTTGGATAGTTCAGTAGATTTAGGGGCGATCGCCGATCTCTCAGTTGGTATGGTTGGAGCAGATTTGAAAGCGCTTTGTCAAAAAGCGGCTTACACCGCGCTGCGTCGTCAGGTGCCGTCGTTGGATCATCCGATTCCCAATGATATGACCCTGACTCAAACCGACTTCCTGCAAGCGATTAAGGAAGTCAAACCGTCCGTGTTGCGCTCGGTCGAAGTAGAATCCCCCAATGTCTCCTGGGAGCAAATTGGCGGATTAGCGTCGGTCAAGCAAACCCTACAGGAATCGGTGGAAGGTGCTCTTCTGTATCCCGACCTGTATCAACGCACCGGAGCCAAAGCTCCTCGTGGCATCCTTCTCTGGGGGCCTCCCGGAACTGGCAAAACCCTGCTGGCCAAGGCGATCGCCTCTCAAGCCAGAGCAAACTTCATTGCGGTTAACGGCCCAGAGCTGCTGAGCAAATGGGTTGGAGCGGCTGAACAAGCGGTTCGAGAACTGTTTACCAAGGCACGGCAGGCGTCTCCTTGCGTTGTGTTTGTCGATGAGATTGATACGCTCGTCCCGGCACGAGGTAGCTTCCAGGGAGATTCAGGTGTGAGCGATCGCGTCGTCGGTCAACTCCTGACTGAACTGGATGGCCTACAGGAATGTCCCAACATTCTCCTGGTTGGTGCCACAAACCGACCCGAAGCGCTTGACCCCGCACTGTTAAGAGCTGGCCGTCTCGACCTCCAAATCAAAGTCGATCTGCCTGACCTCAACAGCCGTCTGTCTATCCTTCAGGTTCACAACCAGGATCGTCCTCTCCTCAACGTGGATCTTGCAGATTGGGCAACCCAAACCGAAGGCTGGAATGGTGCTGACTTGGCGTTACTCAGCAACCAGGCGGCCTTGGAAGCGATTCGCCGCTACCGTGCGCAAGGCGAAACCGATCCCAGCACAATCCACATTACCTCTGAGGATTTCACTGCCGCTTATCAACTTTTGGCTCAACAAAAGACCAAAGATAGCGACTAAATTGCTCTTCTACTCTCTAATCAACTCATTCCAATCTATATGCTCTCAGAAAATCCCGCTGATGCAATTCGCCAACAGGCCCTTGCGGTCTTAACCGCCAGCTTCGTTGCGCAAGGCCATCCTGCTGAATATGCTACTCACATGGCGACTGCTGCAATCTTCCAGACTGATCTGGAGCTGAGAAATGCTCAAATGTCACGCCTGTTGAATTGGCTGAAACAAGAGCACAACGACGTTTACCAAAATGCATTGGAGATCGTTGAATCGACATGCGACGAATTTGAACGGCGCGTTCGGCAATAGAATCAGCCAAAGTCCGTATAGCCGTTGAAGCGTTAATTAAAACAAGGGTTCAGGGCGTCCCCTTTGCCATAACTGCTTTGACAGTTCCGATATTCAACACGTTGCGTTAAATGACGATGCAGTAGTTCACAACGTTCACTATTCTGCTCTTCAAAAGACCCATTTTCTAAGCACGACGTGCTTAGAAAATGGGTCTTTTAGCATGATGTTGTGCATTGCTGATACCAATTCAGTATGAAGCTGTAACTTGATGAAAAGGGGAGTGGGGGTGGAACCCCCACGAAAGGAGCAACGCCCCTTCACCCCTTTCTCAATTCAGTCCATCGCCCATCATATATAGCGGTTCTCACTTGGGTAAAATCCGGTTATTTGTTTGAGAGCCTTGCTCCGCGCGACTCTCAAACAAATAACCGGATTTTTAGCGATTGAAAATCGCTAAAAAACGGTATGACAATTTTGTGTTGATGTTCAAGACATGAATTCGATGAACGCCCAAAAAACTGCCTCGTGCGAAGCGTAGCTGCGATCGCGCTATCAAATTCACACTTCAGTAGGTTGATGTAATCCTAAGTCAGTAAGTCGGCGAAATCAAGTAAGTATAAACTCGTAAATACTGTAATCCTTACTGGAAATATGTGTAGATTACAAATCCCTTACATTCAAGCCTGCCAACTTTAGATTCTGTTCACATAACTGTCCGGATTTGAGCATCAATTTCAGAAAACATCTCTAGGCTGATGTTTCTGATACCCAGTGTTCAGAACTATTTCATAGGGCAATAAGATCTGGCTTGCAGGTTCTTATATGTCAATCAGTCTATTGAGTCCTGTTTCATGGAGCCTTTCTCTAAACTTAAATCTCGCAACAGCAACGCTTAATTTTAGGATTTCCATGTCCCAATTGAGTCTTTCGCTGATTGTGTTAGAGAGCTTCAAGAAGTGGGAACGATCTAATTAACTCAACCCAGCAATGGCTTTCAGATAGTCAGTAACACGTCTCTGAAGTAGACCATTCTGGATGTTGGGACATGCCTACTCGTAGGCGCTTAGGGCCCCCTTAAGCAGAATTCAGTATTTATTCTAGGTGCGTCAATCTTCTGAGATTAACATTCAGCATTTCTGCTGACTGTTTGTGCTGCCTAGATATTTATTCTGTTTAGCGGAACCCGGCGTTTGCCAATCCCTGACTAAGGATTCAGGCATAGTATATCCCCGCACACATCACTCATTTTTAGGTAATTAATCATGGCTGTTGAAAAAGTAAACTCTTCCTCTAGCTTGGCTGAAGTTGTTGACCGCATCCTCGACAAAGGGATTGTTGTTGACGCTTGGGTTCGCGTATCTCTCGTGGGTATCGAACTGCTGGCTATTGAAGCTCGTGTTGTGATCGCTTCAGTTGAAACCTACCTGAAGTATGCAGAAGCTGTTGGTCTGACCGCTCAGGCTGCTGTTCCTGCTGCTTAATTACCAAGCTTGGGGGAGCCAACTGGCTCCCCAGCCATCAACTTTCCAGTCATCAAACTGAGACTGCATCCGTATCTGTAATCGATATCCCCCAGCCTCGCAGGAGGAGGTTCCCGTGACTGCCCTTAAGAATCAATGGCATGAGCAGCGCCAACAGCGTCAACAAGAACTGTTAGAACGTCAACAGCAGGTGCGCGATACCCTGACTACATACCAGCAAGAACGACAAGCCAAAGCGGCCCAACTGCGCGACGATCTCAGCCTGTTCCAATCCAAGCTACAGCAACAAACAGCTGAGTTTTTGTCTGCTTGCACGGCTGACCGTTCACTTATGGCTCAGCAGCTATCCCAGGAATTAAACCATTTTCATTCCCAACTTACAGCGTCGGTTGTTGCTCTTCGTCAAGGTCTGCAAAGCAAAATACGGGAACTCCAGGTGGAGACTCGAATGATGCTAAAGCTGAATCAAGAGCAACGAATTCAGACTCAGATGCAGCTTGCTAAGGACTTAGCGCTTTTTATTGACAATCTGCGCTCAGATGTTCAGTCTTATTTATCAGAGTTGGAGTTAGTTCGACAAGACCGGGCACACAAGCTGCAAACCATGCTTCAGCAAGACCGGGAACAGCGCACCGCAGAGATGGAACGTCTCTTTCAGGAGTTCAGCATATTTAGAGCTGAATTGCATCAATATTGCGTTGATTTGCGGGCGTTGGTATGGGGTACGGAAGGAAGTTCTCAGCCTCCAGTGAGCCAACCACAACCCGTAAAAGCAGCACAGCCAGCTTTTACACCTCAGCCTAAAGCAACTCCCAAGGTAGCTGAACCTGCTGTTGCTCCTGCTCAACCTGCGATCGCCACTGCACCTCCTGCTGAACCTGCACCCACTGTTGACGCATCGGCTGAACCTACACCGTCTGTTGCTCAAACTGAACCACTCACAGTTATTACATCCAATTCGAATCCTAAACCGGTTCAAAAGGATTCTGCTCAATTGGAAAAGGAAATCTACAACCACATTCACCAAGTTCAAGGAGCGCGACTCACCGAACTGGAAACAGCTCTGGATATTAACCGTTTCCAGGCTGTCGATGCTCTCCGTTCCTTGATTAAAAAAGGCTTGATTACTCAGCGCGATCGCATTTACCTGATTCAAGAGGAAGTTAGTCTGTGACTACTGTTTTAAAAGCCAGCCCCCGGAGCTTTGTCAGTACGCCCTCAGTTGAGCGTGTTGCTACAAGAGCACTCCGCTATCTCCAATCCGGCTTTTCAGTGCATCTACGTGGCCCTGCCGGAACTGGCAAAACCACTCTAGCGCTGCATCTCGCCGATTTACTCAGTCGTCCCATCATGTTGCTGTTCGGGGATGATGAGTTTAAAACATCAGACCTGATCGGCAATCAATCGGGCTACACCCGCAAGAAAGTCGTGGATAACTATATCCACAGTGTTGTGAAAGTAGAAGATGAACTGCGGCAGAACTGGGTTGACTCCCGTCTTACCCTTGCCTGCCGCGAGGGATTCACTCTGGTGTACGACGAGTTCAACCGTTCTCGTCCAGAGGTGAATAACGTTCTCCTCTCGGCGCTCGAAGAAAAGCTGCTGGTGCTGCCACCCAGCAATAATCGTACTGAATACATTCGGGTCAATCCTCACTTTCGCGCCATCTTCACCTCTAATCCTGAAGAATATTGCGGAGTTCACGATACTCAAGACGCGTTGATGGATCGTTTGGTCACCATCAATATGCCGGAACCCGATGAATTAACACAACAAGAAATTGCTGTTCAAAAAACGGGAATTGATCGCGAAGGTGCTCTGACGATCGTTCGTCTAGTTAAGAGTTTTCGTATCAGAACAGGAGCCGAAAAATCATCAGGATTACGATCTTGCCTGATGCTGTCTAAGGTATGCCATGAGCACGAGATTCTGGCTATGCCTGAAAATCCTGAGTTTCGTGAGCTTTGTCAAGATGTTTTGCTGTCTCGTGCAGGATTGCCATTGGCAGAAGCCACTCAAGCGCTCTGGCAGCTTTTCAATGAGTTGATTTCTGAGTCTGATTCTTCTATGTTGTTTGTTCCATCAAACCTTCCAGAACTGGATGTGATGGAGTTTGAGACTCAATCATCGGTTAATCGTGTAGATAATAGTGTGGATGTTGTAAAAGTAGCGACTACGGAATCACAATCATTTGCGTCAGATGGTGAATCAGATGAAGTAGAAGCAACGTTTGAACAACTTACTGAAACACTATTGACTGATGTTCAGCCCACTGAAAATCAAGCGGCTGAAATTCAGTCGGTTGATGATCAATCTGTTTCAGTTCACGTGACTGAAAGGCAACCAGATGAGGTTCAATCTATTGAAACTCTGACCGTCGAGACCCATATTGCTGAAGTTCAACCTGCCGAAGTTCAGCCTGCTATCGATGTTGAGGAGACATTGGTCGCTAGCGAACCTGCTTTGGTGGACACCGCAGAACTAGAGTCTCCATCTGAACCTGCGTTGCTGGATGATGCTGTTCCGTATGAGCGGGAAGTATATAACTATCTGCAAACATCCCAGGATGCTCGGCCTTCTGAAATTGAAGCGGCCCTTCAGATCAGCCGTTATGACACAGTGAATGCACTGCGATCGCTAACGGCCAAAGGGTTGCTCATGAACCAGGGAAGTCATGGCAAACCTGTAGCGTATCGAGTCCGTACCTCTAAAAAGGGTGAGAGGTCATGATTGCAACTGCTGAACGTAGCCCCAGTACAACTCGGGCGATCACCACGTCTACGTCCGGATCAAGTCTGGCAGACGTACTAGAGCGAGTTTTAGACAAAGGTATCGTGATTGCCGGAGATATTTCGGTTTCTGTTGGTTCAACAGAGCTATTAAGTATCCGAATTCGGCTATTGATTTCGTCCGTCGATAAGGCTAAAGAAATTGGCATCAACTGGTGGGAAAACGACCCCTATTTGAGCAGTCAATCTCGTGAATTGATGGAAACCAATCGCCAGCTTCAAGCTCGTCTTGAAAATTTGGAGTCAGAACTTAAGGCACTGCGGGCATCTCCATCAGAGCCATAAGGGCAATCACTACCCCATCGCTAGATGCGCCCTATATAGCAAAGGGATTAAGGATGATTACGATTAAGACCATGAAGCAAATTCCCACGGCTAAAGTGGTTCGTGGGTTTCGATCGGGTGGATCTCGGCAAAGCTTACCTGACGCCGATCAAAGCCGTATCGAAGCGGGCTATGCCCAAATTCTTGCTGAAGAAACCCGGCGTCAATGGCTTTGTAACGCTTGGCAAAATCGATCAGTAGGAAGGGTCTAATCCATGAAAAGAACATCGCAGGTTATCGATTCGGAACGCTATCGTCAAATGCTGGTGCAGGACGGCGATCGCCGTTTTCGGGACTGGCATATTGCTTTTCTAAAGTATCAGAAAGATTTTCTGAAACAACTAGAACAGGCAAGGCAGCGTTAAGCTTAAGTCATGTCTTCTGATTCACCGATTCAAATTACCCCAAACAGCAACCTGCAAAAACAATCCAAGGGGGCTAATGCGGGTTTAGCTCCACTACTGCTGACAGTGGTGGAGTTAGTGCGTCAACTTATGGAAGCACAAGTCATTCGGCGGATGGATGCAGGAGAGCTGAGCGATACTGACCTGGAACAGGCTGCCGATAGCTTACGCAAGCTAGAGGAACAGGTGGTCAAACTCTGCGATATTTTTGAAATTGACCCGGCTGATTTAAATATTGATTTAGGCGAAATTGGGACGCTATTGCCTAAAAACAGCGGATATTATCCGGGTGAAACCTCTACAAACCCGTCAATTCTAGAATTACTCGATCGCTTGCTCAACACGGGTGTGGTGATTGAAGGAGATGTGGATTTAGGATTGGCGCAACTGAATTTAATCCACGCAAAACTGAGATTGGTGCTGACGTCTAAGCCAATCTAATTTATACCAAAAGACAAAAATCAGCGGGTTTGAGCGACACCTTCTGTGTTTGATGTCTGATTGTGACGTCTCTACCGTTATTCAATGGGTGAACTATGGGATCTGGTCTTTATTTGTACGGCATTTTTCCGACGCCTGGGCCTCAAAATCTAGAACTTCAAGGCTTGGATAAACAATCCGTACATACCTACGAAATGGGTAAGTTTGCGTTTTTGTACTCAGAAGCCCAACAGGAACGCTATCTAGCCAGCCGAAAAAATTTACTCGGACATGAGCAGGTGCTTGAACAGGCGATGGAGCATGGCTACCGCACACTGCTACCGCTTCAGTTTGGATTAATCATTGAGGACTGGAGTACGGTCGAGCAGCAGCTTATTCTGCCGCAAGGCCCGAATCTAGAACATTTGTTTACCAAATTGGATGGACGACGGGAAGTTGGGGTTAAGGTGTTTTGGGATCAAAATGCCGAGCTAGAAACCCTGATGCAAGAGGATGAGAAATTGCGAGTTGAGCGCGATCGCCTGGAAGGGCAGTCTCTCAGCATGGATCAGGTGGTTCGCATTGGGCAATCGATCGAACGTGCGATCGAGACTCGTAAGCAGGGAATCATAGAAGTATTCCAGACGACGCTGAATCCTTTAGCGGTTGAGGTGGTTGAAAACGACCTGATGACCGACACCATGATCTACAATGCGGCCTACCTAATTCCCTGGGATGAAGAACCTCATTTTGGGGAACAGGTCGAAACCCTCGACCAAAAATTTGAAGGACGGTTGCGCATTCGATACAACAGTTTCACTGCACCGTTTAATTTTGCTCAACTTGAGAATTAGAGGTTGGGTGTTGGGTGTTGGGTGTTAGGTAGTAGCCTGATGGACGCTCTGTAACTTAATTTTGGTGGGATTGCTATGTTTCTTGACCTGCTTCTATCTCCAATTACGGCTCCCATCTCTGGATTGGGATGGATTGCTGAAAAACTCTTGGAACAGGCGGATGGAGAAATAGACCAGAAGGAGAATTTGAGCAAGCGGCTGCTAGCGTTGCAACTGGCGTTTGATATGGGAGAGATGTCTGAAGAAGATTTTGAGGCCCAGGAAGAAGAGTTATTGCTGGCTATTCAAGATTTGGACGATCAGGCAAGAGCCGCTGCGGCAGCAGAGGCTGAGAACGTGGATTAATTTTGAAGAGCGAGAAACGCGACATTGCCGTTGTTTAACGGGCAGTGAAATGCTGGGAAATCGGGTTTTGCGTTTAGCGTGAGGCTCGATTTTTTGCATTCGTTGAATTTACGTTAAAGAAACGTAAATTCGACAAACGGGCTTTATTGGGCGTCGTCGCGAAACACCCCAATAAAGCCCAATTTTGCGAACATGACGCGATCGCAAAATTGGGCTATCGAAGTCACGTTTCTTTAGAATTTCTCAAGGTTGCATTTCAGAGCGTAACGCTCTCGCTTTCCTCCTGGGAGTTGTGTGATAGCGTTTAAGCACACTACAAGCATTCAGTCCCATCATTGCGTCAGGAGGAACCTGTCATGACTCTTCAGACCCCACCGCCCCCCTCCATTTCTCCACGTCAAATGAATTTGTTGCGAATTGTTGCTTCAATGGCTTGGGCCGATAGTGAACTGGCCGCAGAAGAAGTTGATATCATGCTTGAGCGCTTCAGCGGTATTTTCGCAGCCGATGCACCCCAACAGCGGCAAATCCGTCAGGAACTTCAAGATTATTTGATGCAGAATATTCCCCTGGAGGAATTAACGCCTAAACTGCAAAGCAATGAAGAGCGGGAGCTAGTTTTGAAGCTTGGATATGAAGTGATTCAGGCCAGTTCTCGCACACCGACTGAAGATAAAATCAATGCTGAAGAAGCAGCGGCTTATCAAAAACTTGTGCAGCTTCTTGGTTTGCCATCCGAAACAGTTCAGCGTATTGAGCAGGAGGCGATCGCCGAACTCAATCATGAGGACAGTGTAATGTCCAGTTTGACCCATAACCTGGAAAGATTTGCCAACAGTTGACGATGGCGCAAATCTAAAGTGAGGAACAAAGTGCAACGCTGCTGCACTTTGTTCCTATTAATCAGGAGCTTTAGCTCATTGCTAGCATTCGCTGAATGGGCTTTAGTGCGGCTTGTTGAATCTCTTCGGACAGCGTAATCTCTGGAGTGCGCGTCTTCATAGCGAGATATAGCTTTTCCAGAGTGTTCAAGCGCATGTGAGGACATTCGTTGCAGGCGCAGTTGTGATTCAGACCAGGTGCAGGGATGAATCGCTTGTGAGGTGCTTCTTTTTGCATCTGATGAATGATGCCCGGTTCAGTCGCGACAATAAAGGCTGAGCTTTCGCTTTTTTGGGCGTACTTTAGGAGTGCGGTTGTAGACCCGATATAGTGCGCGTGACGCAAAACAGCGGGTTCACATTCTGGATGGGCAATCACTTCAGCTTCGGGATGTTCGATTTGAAGCTGAACGATTTTTTTCTCAGAAAAGGTTTCGTGAACCATGCAACTTCCGTCCCAGAGCACTAGTTGGCGTCCGGTTTGCTCCATTACATAACGTCCTAGATTGCGATCGGGCGCGAAGATAATCGGCTGATCTTCGGGAATTTGACGAACAATTTCTACGGCATTAGAACTGGTGCAGATGATGTCGCTCATGGCCTTAATGTCAGCCGTGCAGTTGATATACGACACGACGAGATGATTAGGATGAGCGGCTTTAAAGGCAGCAAATGCGTCCGGAGGACAGCTATCAGCGAGAGAACACCCTGCATTCAAGTCGGGCAGTAGCACTAACTTGTCAGGGTTCAAAATCTTGGCCGTTTCTGCCATGAAGTGAACGCCTGCAAAGACAATCACTTCGGCGTTGGTGTCAGCCGCTTGACGGGAGAGACCAAGGGAATCTCCGAGATAGTCTGCCACATCCTGGATATCAGGGTCTTGGTAGTAGTGAGCCAAGATCACCGCATTCATCTCATGCTTCAGCGTTTGAATAGCGGCAACCAGATCCGATGGCAGATTTGTACTTTGAGAAGAATTTTGGTAGGAAAGTGCAGTAGTAAACACAGTTTGGTGGGAGATAGGTGAGGCGAATCCTTATGGTTACCCCAAAATTATAGTTGATTTCACCAAAATTAGGCTTGCATTATATCGTTAGAATTACTTATAACGATTTTTTTACATTACGAACGGCGAAGAGACACAGGCCGCCTTTTCGCAGTGCTTGTGTTCTAGGATGAGCTAGCAAAAAAATTTATAGATCAGTACTCTTACATCAGCGTGAATGCGACGAATGCGACAAAGGGTGTCCCTCGCGTCGCGAGGGACACCCTTTGTCGCCATTTCAACCGCGTGACGTGCGGTTGAAATGGCGCTATCGAATTCACATTAGGATAGGAAATCTGACGCAACGATCATGGAGCCAATCCCTGCATCGGTGAAGATTTCTAACAGAAGGGCATGGGGAATGCGGCCATCAATGATGTGAGCTGCTTTAACTCCCTGAGCGAGCGATCGCACACAGCAGGTCACTTTAGGTATCATGCCTCCCGACACGGTTCCCGTATCAATCAACTGTCTGGCTTCTTGAATATCGAGTTTGGCAATCAAGCTAGACATGTCATGATAATCCCGCAAGATGCCAGGGGTGTCGGTCATTAAAATCATTTTTTCTGCGCCCAGAGCAGCCGCAATTTCGCCTGCGACTGTATCGGCATTGATGTTGTAGGATTGGCCAGTTTCATCTGCCGCCACACTTGACACAACAGGAATGTAGCCATTTTTCACCAGCGTATCCAAAACTTTAATATTCACACTGCTGACTTCACCAACAAAGCCAATGCCCTCTTGCCCTTCAGGACGTGCCTTAATCAGATTGCCGTCTTTTCCACACAGCCCGACCGCTGTACCGCCCGCCTGATTGATTAGAGCCACAATTTCCTTATTGACCCGACCCACTAACACCATTTCAACCACATCCATCGTGGCTGCATCGGTGACTCTCAAGCCGTTCTTAAATTGAGGTTCGATGCCCAACTTATCGAGCCAGGAGTTAATTTCAGGCCCGCCGCCATGAACTACAACTGGCCGTAAGCCGACATACGACAGAAAAACAATATCCCGCATGACCGTCTCTTTAAGGGTGCTGTCTTTCATCGCTGCACCGCCATATTTGACGACCACCGTGCGCCCGCTAAATTGCTGGATGTAGGGCAGGGCTTCGCTAAGGACTCGTACTCTTGTAGCCTCAGCCTTTTGGACGTATTCGCTGTTGAGCATTGTCGATGGGGATTGGTTAGACGTGATTGACGTGAAGTGTAACAGTCTTATTTTGCTTTTTTAATTGTTGATAGCAAAGTATGGAGTGTCAGGGAATTTGGATTTATGGGTGTTGGGTGATGGGGATTGGGGATTAGGTATCTGCCTCATCAGGAAGTAGGGTTTAGTTTTTGTCTCCGATGGGTTTGGGGGATTCGGCTAGTTTGGTGGCGATCGCCTGATTCAGGGCTTCGAGTACCCGGTCAGCGACTTCGTCTGAGTTTTCATGATGCAGGATCGGGATACGGATGTCTGCTTGAACGTAGAGAGATTGGCGTTGCTCTAAAATCTGTCTGAGTTTAGTCAGTGGATCTGGGTCGTGCAGGAGGGGGCGATTGGTGCTTCCTTTCAGCCGTTTATACAGATGCTCAACTGGCACATCTAACCAAACGGTAACGCCGTGATGCAGGTAGCTCCAGTTTTTTCGTCGCAGGACGATGCCGCCACCTGTGGCGATTGCCAAATTCTTATACGGGGACAACTGGCTTAGCACATTGGTTTCCAGTTCGCGGAATGCGTCTTCTCCAGAGGTTGCAAAAATCTCTGTAATGGCTTGGCCTGCGGCTTTCTCAATGACGGCATCGGTGTCAAAGAATTGGTAGCCCAGCCGTTTGGCTAAAACCTTGCCCACGGTGGTTTTGCCAGAACCCATCATGCCGATCAGATAAAGGTTTGTGCCATTTAAGAGGCGACTCACGGCGGTGCTGTCGATTGGTGTACTGTTTTGCATTCAGTGGTCTTGAATCAGGTGTATTGATGTCTAAAAGATGCAGAATTCTGATTTTAACGTGAATTCGATAGCCCAATTTTGCGTGCGCGTCGCGCAC
>DATNPS010000587.1:0-11865 GCA_036703095.1 Crinalium sp.
CGGGCGAAGCCCGCGCCCAATCTCACAACTCATTTAGGATTGCTATATGTAACCCTACACTACTAATGATCTGCGCCATAAGACATTCGGGTGAAACACCCAAACAACTCTAGTTAAACTTCGCTAGCTATATCTTCTTTATGAAAATTACATCTGCAATAAATTGACTCTTAATCTAAAAGGCGATTAACTTCTATATATTAAGTAAGATTGAGAAAACCCTGAAGCGATCGCAATTCTTTATTCAAATCACCAATATTTCCTGGATAGAGAATAAGGAGTTCTACGTTTCATGCTCGATTTACTCGCTTTAAAGTTTATTTTGAGTTAACTTGAGTTGGTCAATTTAAATACTCTGATGAGCTAATTTTGAACTATTGTTTTATAGGAACAAAATTGACTTCTCCCCAGTCACCTTGTCTCAATTCTTACTTTCTCTGTTGAAAAGATTTAAATCGCCTCGGCTGATCCAGCCAAAATCGCTACTGTGAAACAGTAATCTTCTCTTCAAAGTCCGTTTAAGACCGTTACTCAACGCCCAGGGATCGCTCTACCGCCGATATCCGTGTACCTTCCCTCAGGCTAGAGTTGTTATGCTCCATGTCTCAGAGTCGTCCCCTGCTACCACAGGGCAAATTCTCCATACGGCTTCGCAACGTCCTGCGATCGTTATACCGCCTTTGAAGGCACTGCAAAACATTGTTCACCGTGAAATATCCGGTCGTTTAACGATTCAAGAACCTGGTGATGAATCGTCTGGTTGGCGAATTCATGTCGGAAAAGGTTGTTTGCATTTTGCAGATAGTTTGGTTGGCCAGCGAGAACGGCTTGCTTACTTGTTACAGCGATCGAATTCAGGTTTAGCAGATCATCTCGCGACAGCGTTACCCGCGCCATCTGTAGAATCAACCTACGACTACTTATACAAATCATGGCAGCGCAAGGATACTAACCTCGCAGGCTTACGCCAGTTAATCTATTTTCTCAGCCAGGAAGCACTGGCGTGGGTGTTAACGTTGCCAAATGCAACGCTGCACTTTGATCGCACTGTTGGGCTTGATCCCGTTTTATTGTCCGTACCGTTTCAAAAAAGTATCTCTCCGCTGGGATCACATGTGAAGGATTGGCGTCAGCTGCGGCCTCACCTCACGTCACCCTTTCAGCGATTGCAGTTGGTGGATACGAAACAATTTGTTCAGCAGTTTGACAAAATTTTGCGCTTCATGCGTGGCCCCAAGGCGACTGCAACGCCAGTGGATGCGTTAGAAAATCCACCCTGTTTGTATGAACTGGCCGTTCAATTAGATATGGACATCCTGACGCTGGGTAAAGTTGCGGCGGAGCTGGTTCGATTAAAGATTGCGATCGCCCATCCCTACAACACGACGTTTACTCGAATTCGTCCAACCATTGCGTGTATTGATGACAGTGCAGCCGTGCAGCGCAATGTCAAGTTGATTTTAGAAGCAGAAGGGTATCGGGTTTTGAGTCTAACTGATCCACTGCGAGCACTATCCTCATTAGTGCATGAGCAGCCTGCGCTGGTGCTGATGGACGTTTCCATGCCATACATCGATGGCTATGAACTTTGTCGCATGTTACGGCAATGCTCGGCGTTAAAACAAACGCCGATTGTGATGTTAACTGGCCGCGATGGTTTGGTTGATCGGGTGCGGGCACGACTGGTTGGAACGGTGAACTATATCACAAAACCGTTTGATGCCAAGACATTAATTAACGTTGTTGCAAGCTTGACTCAGGTAGAGGAAAACCGTTTATGAATATGAAATCAAAAACAGTTCTGATCGTAGAAGATTCACGCGCCGATCAGCGTTTGATTGAAGGTATTTTGCGTCAGGTGGGGTTGATGGTGACCTGTGTGGATAGTGCCGAGCAAGCTTTAAATTGGATTGCCCAAAAGACACCAGATCTTATGGTTGTAGATGTTGTGATGCCTGGAATTAGCGGCTTTGATCTATGTCGTCAAATTCGCTCCAATCCCGCGACTGAACGTATTCCGGTTGTTTTTTGTACGTCTAAAGATGAGAAGTTCGATCGCTTTTGGGGATTGCGGCAGGGGGCAGCCGCATACATCACGAAACCATTCGCGCCGAATGAATTAATTGACGCCGTTCGTACTTGCCTGCCTGCATAAAATATTCGGCCACATCCCATCCCCTTTCGTACAGACGTGCCAGTGGCACATATCCACCCATCGTACAGACGTGCCAGTGGCACGTCTCTACAGAAATCTCTAACACGCCAAAATATTTCATCTCTAACACTCAACCCCATACATGATCACAGAATATTTCTGCTTGCAACTCCGGCAAGCGCTTCAGGTTGCTGTACCTGTGTCTTCCACGCTGGAAGTGTTGACGCTAATGCCAAATCAAATTTGCGCCATTCCAGGTGTTGATCCGGTATTGCAAGGGGTGGTGAACTGGCGAGGAAAACTTCTGTGGAGCCTGGATTTGAGTGATTTCTTGGGATTGCGAATTGAATCCGCAGACGCTAAACAGGCGATCGCATCTACACTCACAGCCATTGTAATTGCTCAAGATAATCCAACTCGTCAACTGGCTTGCATTGTTTCAAGTTTAAGGGGTGTTCAAGAGATTTTAGATTCACAAGTTCAACCGATCGCCACACATCTTCCTTCAGTTGTGCATCAATATTCCAACGGCATCGTATCGTTAGACTCACCGCTATTGTTGCTTAATCCATCCGCTATTTTAAATTCTCCGCGCTGGCAGTATTCTGTCACGAATTCCTTGTATAGCTTTCGCCAAATCCATTAGGACATTGAAAAATCAAGGGGTGTGGGAGCTTTGCCTCCAGCCAGGGATTCCGCCCCTGCACCCCGTCCTCATAGAACTGGCTACGCCATAACGCAAATTCTCTGCAAGAACAGCTACTTCATCCACGAATATCTATGACAGCTAAATTTTCTAAACCCACGGCTGCGGCTTCTGATGATGGATCAAATGACAACAGAAGCGACTATTTTTTGGATCAAATTACGTCAGCCAGTGCATTAGAACAGGCTGGGCAAATTCAGAATGCGATCGATGTCTATCAGCGTGTTTTAGAAGCCGATCCGCAGGGACAGTTTGGGGCGATCGCCCGTAAAGCGCTCCAGGGGTTAAACGCTACGCCCATATCGGAACCTGAAACATTAGCCGATGCGTTAGACGAGATTGCGCAGGTTGCCTATCAGCCTCTTTCACTGAATTCGCTCGATGCGTCGGGTTCGCTGGAATACCATGACGATGATTTGCTGGCCCAAATCACAAAAGCCAGTGCTCTACAGCAGTCGGGGCAGACCGCAGAGGCGATTGAGCGATACAAACGGATTTTAGAAAATGATGCGCAGGGAAGCTATGGGGCGATCGCCCGTAAAGCATTGGAATCGTTAGGCGCACTGCCGAGTGTAGCCGTTCCTGCTGCGGGTACCATGTACCGCCCACGCCCAACTGTTCTCCCCAAAGCACCTGTTCCCACCGTCAGTAGCACCAAACGCTTTCCGCCGCTGCGCTGGTTTTACAACCTGCCCATTCGCAACAAACAGATCATTGGTTTATTCACCTCTGAGTTTGTGTCGCTGGTGGGTCTGGTGGGCGTCAGCACCGTGCTAATCGTCAACGGTTTGTATAGCGGTTTGGGGCGTCAGGCGAAATCTGAGTTGGGAGTCATGGGCATCACCTACAACATCAAGATTGACCAGATGGGCTTTGGCTTCCGGGGTCAGTCAGACAACACGGCCATTATCGCTGCCGCTCAATCTGGCGTTGCGTCACCACAGGTATTTGCCATTCTTCAAAACGAGATTAAAGCGCGGGAAATCGAATACGCGACATTAGTCGATCGCAACCTCCGCATCATTGCAAATGCGAATGCAAATCGTAGAGGTGCAGTATTTAATCCCAATAACTTAGCGAGTCGAGTGTTACAAAATCCGGAGCAGATCAAAACGACTGAAGTCGTTCCGTGGGAAGAATTACAGCGTGAGTTACCACCACTTCCCGATGGATTTAATGGTCAAGATGCGCTGATTCGCTATACAGCTACTCCAGTACGCGATCCCAACAGTCAATCGGTGATCGGTGTGCTGATTTCGGGCGATATTGTCAACCAAAAGCTGCCGATCGTTCAGCGCACCATCGGCGCATTGCAGGACTCCGGTGGCGGATATAGCGCTGTTTATTTGCGTAAACCAACGGGTGAATTTGCCCTGGCCACATCTTTGGAAATGCAAGGCAATAAACCTCTCGCGAACGTAGCGCTACCCAATCTTCAAATCCTAACGGAGGCCGTGAAGGCGAACGGTGAAGCCGTGATCGGACAGGAAACGATCAACGGTAAGAGCTATACGATCGCCGCGAGAGCGCTACCCAGCTCCAGTGGCCAACCGACCGCAATTTTGGTGAGAGGCACTCCGCAATCGGAAGTGCTGCAACTGTTGAATCACAGTTTGTTGGTGCAGTTTTTCGTGTTTATTGCGGTATTGGCGATCGATGTGATCATTGCCAGTGTTTTAGCGCAGGCGATCGCCGTGCCGATTAAGCGATTGAGAACATCGGCTGAAAAAATTGCAGAGGGCGATCGCGACGCTCGTGCAGATGTGTTTGCCGAAGATGAAGTGGGTCAGTTGGCGATTACGTTTAACCAGATGGCTGATAATGTAGCGGCTCGATCCCAGGAAGTTGAAGAACTGGCTGAACTGCGTCAATCGGAAGCTAACTTCCAGCGACAGGAAAAAGAACGCTTGCAGGAACGCGTGATGGAACTGCTGCTGGAAATCGACGGAGCACGCCAGGGTAATTTAACCGTTCGTGCGAACGTGACAGCGGATGAAATGGGTTCCATCGCAGACGCGTTTAACGCCACCATCAACAGTCTGCAAGAACTGGTGCTGCAAGTGAAAGACGTGAGTAGTCAAGTCAACCAGAACGCGGCTGAAAGCGACACTTCCATGAATCAGCTTTCGGACGCGGCATTGAAGCAGGCAGAAGCGATTACCCATGCACTGCAATCGGTTGAGCAAATGGCTCAGTCCATTCGTTCCGTAGCGTCATCGGCCTCAGAGGCGGCCCAAATTGCTCGTGAAGCATCCCAGGCGGCCAGTACAGGTGGTAAAGCGATGGAACGCACCGTAGAAAGTATTGAAGACATTCGCAATACGGCAGCAGAAACATCCAAGAAAGTGAAGCGGCTCACGGAATCATCTCAGGAAATTTCTAAGATTGTTGCTCTGATTTCTGAAGTCTCTGCCAAAACAAACCTGCTGGCCTTCAACGCCTCGATTGAAGCGGTGCGAGCGGGTGAACACGGCCAGGGCTTCCGCATCGTCGCCGACGAGGTACGGCGTCTGGCGGAACGGGTGAACGAATCAACCAAAGAAATTGAGCAGTTGGTGACGGGCATTCAAACTGAAACGGCTGAAGTGCTGGAAATGATGGAACGCGGTACTACTCAGGTGGTTACCGGGTCTCGCCTGATTACAGAAACCCGCGAAACGCTGTCTGAACTAGTACAGGTTAGCCAAAAAATCGACCATCTAGTGCAGTCGATTTCAGATAGCACAACATCCCAAACTCAAGCCTCTCAGCAGGTCAGTCAGGTGATTCAAGAAGTGGCTCAGGTGGCTCACAATACGTCGATCGAATCCAAAACGGTGTCTGAAACGCTCAAGCGTTTGGTGGATGTTTCAGACGAGTTGCAGAAGTCCGTCGCGAAGTTTTCTGTAGGACGCGTCTAGCCACGACACACATCGCTTGCTCTACCCCTCGTTTACCTCGTTTCTAGGCTTCGCCTGGAAATGCCACTCCGAAAGCTCCGTCTCTAGAACATCTGTAACACCGCTGTCTCGGCGGTAGCCCAACCGCCGAAATGGCGGTGTTACGAATACCTGTGATACTATGCTTAACCCTGCTCAGCTTACGGCCATTGAACAGGAAGTCCGTACCTGTTTTATTTACGAAGATGCGCCTGAATATCTCATTACTCTGGAGCAGGGAATTCTGTCGCTGGCCGGAGAGGAGGGCGACCCAACGGCGCGATCGCTACCTCAATGGTCAGAATTGCTAAGGGCTGCCCATAGCTTAAAAGGCGGTGCTGCACTTTCACAATTACGTCAATTAAGCCAACTGGCGCATCGCATTGAGGATGTGCTGCAAGCACTGAGTCAGGAATTAGTTGCGGAACCTGCGATCGCCTGTGCTCTCCTCTTGCAAAGCGTAGACGAAATCCGCCAGGTATTATCGCTAGCCGCCAAAGGCGATCGCGAGGTGGTTTCAACGGCGTTGATCGCGGAACTCGAGCAGTTTTTAGCCACTCATTTAATCGATGCGGCAGACAATGATGATCGGAAGCCCGTGCCGTTGGGTGAACATGATCCTGTCCGAATTGTGCTGGAAACGGATTTTCTAGAGTGTCTGAATCGGGCTAAATCGCAGCTCAAGACGGCTGCTGGTCATCAAGTTACAGATATCCTGAACACCTTGCTGCAAGAATGTCAGGCACTCGCTGAAATTCTCAATTTGCGCTGGTTATCTGAGCGATCGCATCTGATTCAATCGACTCTCGCCAAACCACCCAATGATTTATCAAAACAAGCGATCGCCATTCTCAACGATCTTTATAGCGATCGCGAACAATTTCTATCCGGCCATGCTCCGACTGCAACAACACGGGTAGAATCTCGCCCGCAATCGCAGGGTGTTCAAGCCGCGTCGCCTAAACCGTCTCCTTCAGCGGGAAAACCCTCGACAGACAAATCGGCCAAACCCAATCCGCTCAAACTCGTTAGTCCAAACGCACCGCCCGTCATTGAACCCAGTATGCGCGTTCCGCTGCGGCGGTTAGATTATCTGGCCGATACCGTTGGGGAACTGTTGATTAGCTACGAACGATTAACTCTGGATCAACAGCGGCTGGCGCAGACCAGTCAGGATTTAAAAAAACGCACGCGACAGTTTTATCAACTGCGCGATCGCATTCAAACGCTTTACGATCAGCTTTTGTTACCGGGACAGTCCTTTCATCAAACGGGGATTCCAACGTATCTAAACTCTGAATTTGATCCCCTGGAGATGGATCGCTTTACCGATCTGCACAGCGTTTTACAAGATGTTCAAGAACTGCTGATTCGCATTGAAGAACATAACCAGGATATTGAACTGCTCACTAAATCGGCACAGGAAACGGGCGATCGCTTGCGACACCACCTGGGCGATCTGCGCAGCAATTTAACCGACGCCAGAATGGTGCCCTTCGCCAGCCTGGCAGAACGATTTCGCCGTCTCGTGTGGGATTTAAATCAGCGCTACGACAAATCTGTGCGGCTACAAGTCCGGGGGGGCAGCACCTTGATCGATCGCGCCGTACTGGATCAACTGTATGAGTCGTTGCTGCATCTCGTGCGCAATGCCTTTGATCACGGCATCGAACCCACCCAGGAACGATTAGCGTGTGGCAAACCTGCTGAAGCCCAAATTCTTTTGGCCGCGAGTCAGCAGGGAACCCAGGTTAAAATCACCATCACGGATGACGGACGCGGCATCAATTTACAGCGAGTTCAGCAGCAAGCTCAACGATTAGGATTACTGCCCAAGCAACCGACTCGTAAATCTCAACTCTTGCAGGTGTTATTTATGCCCGGTTTCTCAACCACCGAGCGAGTAGGCGAGCTATCCGGTCGAGGCGTGGGATTAGATGTCGTTAAAGCTCAGCTTAAGCGCTTGCGAGGCGCGATTCAGGTGCACACGGCACCCGGTAAGGGAACGCAATTCACGCTATCGGTGCCGCTAACTCTCAACATTCTGCCGCTGTTGCTCTGTCAAAGTCAGTCCGATCAGGAAACCGCACGAATTTTGGCAATTCCCTCTGTACATGTGCTGGATTTGCTAGAAATGCCTCACGATGCTGAGGCTGAAGTGCTGCAATGGCGCGATCAGACTATCCCGCTGATTGGATTTGATCACCTGCTGCCTGCGGCGTCTCCGGCAGTACTACAATCGCGACGCAACATGATTCAACCTCGCTCATCCTCACCGTCAGGAACCCTGTCAAGAACACGGTCGGGAACAGCGATCGCCATTATCCTTAACGTTGCAGGCAAATCCGTTGCCCTTAAAGCCAGCCAGCTTTTAAGCGAACGCGAAATGGTACTCAAACCGTTCGATGATCTGGTCGCCGTTCCCCCCTACCTCTACGGTTGTACTATCATGCCCAGCGGAGAAGTCGTACCCGTGCTGGCTCCAGATGCATTAACGCAACTGCTAGAACGCCCGTCTGCACCCAGCAAACCCACTACAGCGATCGCCCCACCCCTTCCCTCTGCTCCTGCATCCCATCCAGAAACGACTATTGTGGTGGCTGACGATTCCGTTGCAGCACGACGCTGGCTCGTGCGATCGCTAGAGCAGTCCGGTTATCACGTCATTCCGTGTCGTGATGGACAAGAGGCATGGGAACGTCTGTTGGCTGGCACCCCCTGTAGTCTCGCCATCCTTGATATTGAAATGCCCCGATTAGACGGTTTTCAGGTGCTTAGCCAGATCCGCCAACATCCCAAACTGCGCGAGTTACCCGTCGCGATGCTAACCTCCCGCATGGGCGATCGCCACATCCAGCAAGCCACTAAACTCGGCGCAAATGCCTATTTCACGAAACCGCTGGGCATTCAACAACTGCTGCGATCGCTAGAAAATCTGCTCAGCGGTAGGTTGGGTTGAGTGATAACGAAACCCAACACCCATATTGGCTATGCCGTTCGCAGCGTGTGGCGGCAGATGAGTTGCGGCACGATGGAGGGACGCGCTAGCGTAGCGGTAAGGAGGAATTTCCTTCCCAATGAACTCAAATCGTTTTTATGTCTAGAAATGTTTTAGTTGATCTTTTACGTCGAGCATACAACGTCGTCCAGTTTTCAAACGCATCCGACATTCCCATAGATGAAGCCCAAGGCGTGCTAAACGAGCAAATTTCCCGTCGCCGAGTGTTGCAGGCCGGGATTACACTAGCAGGTGGGCTTGCCCTTCAGCCGGGACAAATTATTAAACCAGGATGGATTGCCAACGCATCAGATGCAGTCAGTTCTGAGTCAAAAGTTTTAATTGTAGGAGCCGGGATCGCCGGACTGACTGCCGCCTATCGGTTACGGCAAGCTGGCGTTCCTGTCGATGTGGTAGAAGCCAGGCCGCAAGTGGGAGGACGCCTGCGCAGCCTCCGCAATGTCCCAGGCATTGCCCACTCAGCAGAATTAGGCGGCGAATTCATTGATACCCGCCATACCGCAGTACGGGCGATCGCTTCCGAGTTGGGCCTCCAAATGGCAGATCTTAGAGCGGCAGATGTCGGGTTAGAGCCGGAAATCCTGTTCTTTCAGGGCAGGCGCATTCCTCACCAGCAGGTGATCGAAGCATTCGCACCGCTTGCCCAGCGCATCACTCAAGACTTGCAAACCCTGGGCAAGCGCGACTTGACGTATCGTGCACCCAGCCCAGACGCGATTCGACTGGATCGCCTTTCACTGGAAGAGTACTTAAATGCCGCACCAATCGACTCCGTCATCAACCAATTGGTGCAAGCGGCTTATATTACCGAGTTTGGCATGGATGCAGGTTCGCAGTCATGTCTCAACATGCTGTTCTTGATCGGTACCGAAATCGGCAAGTGGAGCACGTATGGTGTGAGCGATGAGCGCTGGCATGTGGTGGGCGGCAATGACCAGATTCCCCGCACATTGGCAAAGCTGGTCGATTCATCGATCGAAACGGGAACTGAGCTGGAATCCATTCGCACAGCCCCCGATGGACGCTATCGCGTTAGTCTGCGCCAGGGTTCTACCAGCATTGAGCGTACCTACGAGCGAATTTTGCTGACGGTGCCGTTTAGCGTGTTGCGCTATGTGGAACTGGCCGTAGACCTGCCCCCTGTGAAACAAAAGGCGATCGCCGAATTGGGGTACGGGTTTAGCAGCAAGTTAGCCACACCGTATCGCGATCGCATCTGGCGCAATCGATATGGTTCAACCGCCAGCATCTATACCGATCTAGCCTTTCAAAATACCTGGGAAAGCGCCCGCTATTCGGAAGGTTCTGGGGGATGGCTAACCAACCTGCGCGGTGGGTTTCAGGGAATTGTCTTGGGGAGCGGCAGTCCCGAAATGCACGCTCAAGCGCTGGCTTCAAACCTGGAACCGCTGTTTCCGGGGATCAGTCAGGTACAACGCGGTCGCTCGGTGCGCCTGTTCTGGGCTACCGAACCGTATGCATTGGGTTCCTACTCCTGCTACCAACCCGGCCAGTGGACATCGATAGCCGGATCAGAAGGCGAGCGAGTCGGCAATCTCTGGTTTGCGGGAGAGCACTGTTCCCTCGCATCCCAAGGCTATATGAACGGAGCGTGCGAGACGGCAGAATTAGCGGCCCTCAGCATCCTGCAAGATCTGGGCTTAAAGGCGGCAGTAGCTCAACAGACTGAAAAGGTGGCGATCGCTCTGTCATAGCAAGCTAGCATTCGGCAAATTCACGTCACTTTAACGTGATGTGAATTTGCCAAACGGGCTTTTGGAGGTGTTGCGCGACGCGCACGCAAAATCAGGCTATCGAATTCCTAAGAAAACGTGTTTTCTTTTCGTTTTCCCAAGGGGGGTAGTAGTACAGCGCACTACTACCCCCCTTGTTGGAGACTTACGTTAAAGTGGGTAGCGCCCATTCTCCCTGACCTACAGGTTTAAAGATGGCTTGCCGACTGCCATCGGGCAATAACGTCAGCGAGATTTGTAAATAACTGGAGGGACGATATGGCAATCGCTCGGCCCACTCGATCGCCACGATGCCGGGATCAACCTCCACGCCTTCCCAATACAGCTCTGGCTGCAAGCCCGCGACGTTGGCTGGTTCCAAGCGGTAGAGATCAAAGTGATAGAGGGGGATGCGGCCTTCAGGATACTCGTTAATCAGCGTAAAGGTGGGACTGGCGATCGCATCTACAATTCCCAATCCTGCCCCAATGGCCTGCACCAGCGTAGTCTTACCGCTCCCCAAATCGCCTTCCAACAACAGAGTGCTTCCTGCTGGCAGCGATCGCCCCAGAGCTGATCCCAGTTCATAGGTAGCTGCCGCATCTGTTAAAGCGACGATAATTGCTGATTCAACCATTGCTTCTGTCTAAAAAACTTAAAAGGTACACTGGCGCGAAACTTAGGATCGCACCAATGTACCTCATAGAACGTTAGATGTCTGAAGCGGCTTTTAGCCACTCCTCATCATTTAGTTGTCGTAAACGCGGCACTCATCAGCGTCAGGATTAGCATCACAGTATTGCTGAAGCGAATTTTTGGGAGTTTCTTTAGTCCGCTGGTGAGCAGCTTCAGCTTGTAGCTCCTCAACTGCATCCCATGCAGCGGCGCACTCAACAGAGCCGTCGCCCTTAATTTCGCAAACTTCACGGGCTTGCTGACGCTCTTTTTCGATCTCGTTTTGGATATTGCTCATAGATTTAGTTATCTCAATCACGTCCAACGGTATATTAGGGCATTCCTACTCTAAAGTAACCTAGCCTGTAACCCTATCCTGAGTGGCCGACATCAACCTTCAGAATAGTACTTTGGAGCGAGCCTATCTCTCTACTAACCCATGAAGAAGGAATGCTAACGGGAAATCAAGTTTTTCTTAAAGATTTAACGGTCTTAACGTCCCTATGAGGAAGTACATTGATAGTCTCTTTACCTATCTTAACGTAAATTGGCTGAGATGGAAATCCCACATTATATAGCAAACGTTGAGATGGCTAGGACAAGGGGTATGGGAGCCAGCAATTCTCAGTATGCAGATTGGGGTGAGGCAAGTTCGCCAA
>DATNPS010000006.1:0-13234 GCA_036703095.1 Crinalium sp.
ACGGCTTCTGCTCCGCGTTGAACGATGTAGGAGACGCCGTTAAATTTTGTAGATTGGCGGCGGTTCCACAGATTCCAGACATTTACATCTGAACCGTCTGCGGCTTTTGCAGTGAGGGTTTTGGGCACAACCGTGAGGGCGCAACGAGTTCCAGTGAAGCCTGCATTTTTGGAGAAAGAGCGGAATTCGATCGCGCAGTCTCGCGCTCCGTCGATCTCGTAGATGGAATGCGGCAGGCTGGGATCGGAGATAAAGGCTTCGTAAGCGGCGTCAAAGAAAATGATAGAGCCATTGGCTTTGGCGTATTCTACCCACGCGGTGAGATGCTCTTTGGTGGCAGTGGCTCCGGTGGGATTGTTGGGGAAGCAGAGATAGACCAGATCTACTTTCTGAGAGGGAATTTCAGCCGTGAAGTTATTTTCGGCGGTGATGGGCAAATAGACCAACCCATCGTATTCTCCCTTTTCATTGATCGCTCCGGTGTGTCCGGCCATTACGTTGGTGTCTACATAAACGGGGTAGACGGGATCAGTAACGGCGATCGCATTATTATCACCAAAAATATCCAAAATATTGCCGCAATCGCACTTTGATCCGTCTGAAATGAAGATTTCGGAAGCATCAATATTACATCCGCGACGTTGGAAGTCATGAGCCGCAATCTTTTCGCGCAGCCATGCATAGCCTTGCTCTGGGCCATAGCCTTTGAAGTTGGCGCGATCGCCCATATCCTCTACCGCTTGAATCATGGCGGCGCGGCAGGCTTCTGGAAGGGGTTCTGTGACGTCGCCAATGCCCATGCGAATAATCTTAGCGTCAGGATTCGCTTCGGCAAATGCATTCACCCGACGGGCAATTTCGGGAAAGAGGTAGCCAGCCTTGAGCTTGAGATAGTTGTCGTTGATCGTTGCCATAGTGAATCGCTTTGTGATGCTAGGATTGCGGATTGATTAAAACCCAATTCTTGGGGGTGGAGAATACGGCTAGCTGTGCTCTCCACCCCCAAGAATTGGATTTTGTTTAATTTACAATTTTAAGATAGTTTACGCCATTTGTTGAAGTTGCACCAACTAATAGCAACACGTCTCACTTGGAAACCGACTATGTTTTTGCGCGCCCAACAGGCGCGCAAAAACATAGTCGGTGGCAGCACAAACTCGCCGCAGGCAAGTTTGTGCTGCCACCGATTTGCATTTCAGTAACTCTGAGGGCATATAGAGGTGTTTAAATTTCAAAGTTAAACCCGCTTTCCTTTAACTGCTGATATTTTTGTTCATCAAATTGATATAGCTTGGCGGCCCGATGAGCTACCCCTGTTTGGGTTTCATCTAGCTCCACCAAAAGCTCCATTTTGAGGATTTTTTTACGAAAATTGCGCTTATCTAACGGTTGGCCTAACACGGTCTCATACAGGTTTTGCAGTTGGGAAAGGGTGAATTTTTGAGGCAATAGCTCAAATCCGATTGGCTCATAGCGAACTTTTCCTTTTAAGCGAGCGATCGCCATTGCCAAAATTTGATCATGGTCAAAGGCCAGAGTGGGCAACTGATTAATTGGAAACCAGGCGACTTCGCTGGCGTCGGATGCGGCTTGAGCAGGATGTTCGCTCAAATTCACCAGGGCATAGTAGGCCACCGTCACAACGCGATCGCGGGGGTCACGCTTCGTCGTGCCAAAGGTATAGAGCTGCTCTAAAAACACGTCTTTAATGCCCGTTTCTTCCTGAAGTTCTCGCAGAGCGGCATCATCCAGCGATTCATCCATGCGAATAAACCCACCCGGAAGCGCCCAATCCCCTTCAAAGGGGGGCAACTTGCGGCGAATCAACATGATTTTCAGGACGTTCTGTTCGTCCAAGCCAAATACAACACAGTCCACCGTTAGGCTGGGCCGGGGATAACGATAGGTATAGGACATGCTTGACATCGTGTATTTTTGACACTAAGCTTGGTGTTATAGATACACTATCTCACACATGAAGGCACATTTTGAACTGGCAGGAGGCTCTATTACAGGTCGAGAACACCTGCGAACGGGCAAAAACAATCAGGATGCTTATTACTGGTTGGCTCTAGAGGATGTGGCGATCGCGACTATCTGTGACGGGTGCGGCAGTGGGCCGCACAGTGAGGTGGGAGCCAAACTCGGTGCACGCATGACGGTAGATACGGTGCAGCGGTTCTTGAGCAAACAGGAATTCTGCATTGATCAGCCTGAATTTTGGCAACTGGTTTACCGCGATTTACTGCACCAGTGTCAAACGATTGCCGATCAGCTAGGAGGACATTTTGTTCAAACGGTTCAAGATTACTTACTGTTTACGATTGTAGGAACGGTAGTTACGCCAACGCTGACCACTGTGTTTGCATTAGGGGATGGTGTGGTGATTGTGAATGGCGATGTGCTCCAGATTGGGCCTTTTGCGAATAATGCACCACCTTACCTGGCGTATGGATTAGTTCAATCTGCGCTGAGCGATTCGGTTGTCAATCCACTGCAATTTCAGATTCTACAAACATTACCGACGCAAGAGATTGATTCGATGTTAATTGGCAGTGACGGTGTGAGTGATTTAATCGCTGTTTCGGATAAACCGTTACCCGGTCAGACGGAATCGGTGGGTGCGATCGCTCAATTCTGGCAACAGCATCGTTATTTTCAAAATCCCGATCAAGTGCGACGACGACTCGCGTTGATGAATCGAGAGGTAACAAAACCAGATTGGCAAACGCAACGCTGTATTCGTCAATCCGGTTTGTTGCCCGATGATACGACCTTGATTGTTTTGCGACGTTATCCCTCTTCGTAACACCGCTGTCTTTGCGGTCTTTTAAATAGCAATGGATGTCTACCAATGGATGTCTACATTAATGGTCAAAAAATTCGAGTTGACCCAAAACGCGCGATCGCTAAAGGCGGAGAAGCCGATATTTTTGATATCGGGCATGACAAACTGCTGAAGTTATTTAAGCAACCTGATCATCCTGACTATCAGGGCTTACCGCACGAACAACAGGCCGCACGCGATCGCCTTCAGCTACATCAGCAAAAACTACCGCAGTTTCCCAATCCGCTGCCGCCACGCGTCATCGCACCGAACGCTTTAGCCACCGATAAGGCGGGTCGCACGATTCGGGGATACACCATGCCCTTTCTTAAAGACACGAATGTCTTGCTGCGCTATGGTGAACGGAGTTTTCGGCAAACGGGCATCAGCCATCAAACGGTTGTTCATATTTTTCAAGATCTGCATGACACGCTTTCTAAACTGCATTTTCAGCAGATCGTGATCGGCGATTTTAATGATCTAAATGTGCTGGTGCGCGACACAGAGGCATATCTCATCGACGCAGATTCGTTTCAATTTAGCTCTTTCCCATGCCGAGTATTTACATCACGTTTTTTAGATCCATTGTTATGCGATTCTCAAGCATCTCAACCCATTCTGTGTCAGTCCTACAATCCTGATTCTGACTGGTATGCGTTTACGGTCATGCTGATGCAGTGTTTATTGTTTGTTGAACCCTATGGAGGTGTGTATAAACCTAAAGATTTAACTCAAAAAATTCCCCAGTTAATGCGATCGCTCAAACGCATTACGGTCTTTCACTCTGAAGTGCAGTATCCTAAACCTGCGATTCCCTATCGTGTGTTGCCCGATGAGCTATTGCATCACTTTCATCAGGTGTTTGAACGTGATGTTCGGGGTGTCTTTCCGCGATCGCTGCTGGATCATCTGCGTTGGACTCGATGCACAACCTGCGGTACTGAACATGCCCGTCCGGTCTGCCCTGAATGTACACATACGCCCAAGTCTATTCCGGCTATAGCGTTGGTACGTGGCACCGTTACGGCAACTCGACTGTTTACAACAGAGGGAATTATTCTATTCGCGACGGTAGAACAAGGGCAACTGCGATGGCTCTATCACGACCAGAATCAGTTTAGGCGTGAGGATGGTTCTACGGTGTTGGGTGGTGCGCTCAACCCACAGTTGCGCTGGCGCATCCAGGGCAAAACGACGCTGTTGGGATATCAAGGTCAGGTGATTCGGTTGCCGTTCGGGCAAGCCACGGAACGCTTGGCGGTAGACAGTCGCAATGCGATCGCCCTATTCGACGCCAACGATAAAACCTGTTGTTGGGTTACACAAGATCAACTCCAGCGGCGTCACATAAACCACTCTCAATCTCTCATACCGTATGCTCAATCTTATATTGGAGATGTTTTATCGGAACAAACCTGGTTCTGGATTGGGACTCAGTTTGGGGTGGGCTTTTATCAAGCTGGGAATCTCAAAGTGGCGTTTGTATTTGATGTACAGCATGGTAGCATGAGCGATCGCGTTTCTTTGCCACGCTGGCAGGGACAACTGATTGACGCAACCTGTACGTTCAGCGATCGATACGCCTGGTTATTTCTCACGATTCAGGAACAGGGATTGCTGCAATACCGCTGTGTGGTGATTCAAGCTAATGGTGATATTGTAGCTACGGCTCAAGCGCATGAAGGTGAGGAATCCTGGTTAACGATGCTGCAACGGGGGCGATCGCATTCAGATACCTGCCCATACTGCGCGGTGAACAATTTCCTGTTGGCAGCTACGGATGAAGGCATCATTCGGATTGAACTTCAGCAGGGACAATTGATGCAAACCAAAGCGTTTCCAGATACGGAACCATTTGTCGATCGCGACTCTCGCTTGTTTATCGCTCCGCACGGATTGTATGTCGTTAATCCGCACACCATTTACCAGCTTCAGATGGCTTGAATCCTAATTTGCCATCTGATAGCCGGAGGGGCGTGGCATTCGGTCGTTATTTCTCGGTCATTTCAAAAGGCATTTGGCCGAATGCCGCGCCCCTACAGAAGGATCAGGATACGTTTCGGACACTCATTACATTAATCACGGAGATTTATGATGTCAGCTACAACCGTTACTCAACTTCCCATTCCAAATCATTTCAGTTCACAATCGGTTCGTGATGTTTGGCGGGTGCCTTATCAGGAGCGGGCGATGCAAGCCAAAGATTGGGCCAAATGTCACGGCTTGCAACCTGCGGCGAAAGACAAAACTCGCATTTGTCTGATGGCGATCGATGTGCAAAACACATTTTGTATTCCTGGATTTGAGCTATTTGTAGGCGGGCAATCGGGCACGGGAGCGGTAGACGATAACATCCGACTGTGTGAGTTTATCTATCGCAATTTGGGCGTGATTACTGAAATTGCACCCACGATGGACACACACACTGCGATGCAAATCTTTCATCCGGTCTTTTGGGTGAATGATGCTGGTGACCATCCGGCTCCCATGACGATGATTCCTCTGGACGAGATTCAAAAGGGACATTGGACGGTAAATCCGGCGATCGCCTACAGTCTCACGAAAGGTCACTACATGGCGCTACAAAGCTTTGCGCTGCATTACGTGAAGCGGCTCAGCCAGGATGGCAAATATCCGCTAACGATTTGGCCTTATCACTCGATGTTGGGCGGTATCGGTCATGCGCTGGTGTCGGCGGTTGAAGAAGCCTGCTTCTTTCACAACATCGCCCGCAACAGTCAGACGAACTTTGAGATTAAAGGTGGCAACCCACTTACGGAAAACTATTCTGTCTTGCGTCCGGAAGTGCTGGATGGCCCGGATGGTCGCCCGATCGCCCAGAAAAACACACGCTTCATTCAAAAGCTATTGGAATTTGACGCGGTAATTATTGCAGGACAGGCCAAGAGCCACTGCGTTGCCTGGACGATTGACGATCTGCTGACTGAAATTCAGGCGCAAGATCCGACGCTCGCCAAGAAAGTGTATTTGCTCGAAGATTGCACCTCTCCGGTTGTTGTGCCCGGTATCGTTGACTTTACCGATCAGGCGAATGCCGCCTTCCAGCGGTTTGCTGATGCTGGAATGCATGTGGTGCAGTCTACCGAGGCGATCGCATCCTGGGCTGATATGCCCCTGTAACACCGTCGTCTCGGCGGTCGCTCAACCGGGGATTTCTCAAAAAGAAATTACCGATTCTCGTAGGATGGGCAAAGCTTTGCATGCCCATGCCACACATAGCAAGATGGGCAACGCTTTGCGTGCCCATCCTACCTGGATAATTTCACCCTTTTTAATCAAAAATCAGGAGAATATTTCATGTCTCAAACACCCGATCTCAATCAATTGTTTCAATCTGCACAAGATGAAGGTGTTCTGTCTAGCGCGTCCTTACAAGCGCTAAACGTATTTGATATTGGTGCTCAAATTCAAGCAGGATTGGGCATTTCAGTCGATGACGTGATGGCTAGCGAAGTGGTGCTTGTGACCATCATGCCCGATGATTCCGGTTCCATTCAGTATTCCAACAATGCGGCTACCGTGCGAGCAGGTCATAACACTGTTCTGGATGCGTTACTCAATTCCAATCAGCAGGACAATATTCTGATTCACAACCGCTATCTCAATGGGTTTGTGCTGTATCCTTATTGCCCGGTATCGCAAGCGGTGCGGATGGATGCCCAGAACTACAATCCCAATCAGGGAACGCCTCTCTACGATCAGGCGGTGGTTTTGTTGGGGACAGTCCTCGCAAAGGCTCAGGAGTTTTCGGATAACGGCGTTCCTGTCCGAACGGTAACGCTGCTGATTACAGATGGAGCCGATGCTCATTCGCAACGCGCCACGGCAAAAACGGTGCGATCGCTCGTTCAGGATATGCTGATGACTGAAAATCACATCATTGCAGCAATGGGAATTGACGATGGTGGACAAACAGATTTTCGCCAGGTCTTTCAAGATATGGGAATTCGAAACGAGTGGATTTTGACTCCTGGAAACAGTCAGAAAGACATTCGCAATGCGTTTCAGGTGTTTTCGCAGTCGGCAGTCCGAGCTAGCCAAACGGCGAAAGGATTTAGCCAAACGTCATTAGGTGGATTTGGCGCGTCGTAATCGCTGTAGTGCGATCGCCTAATTTTGTAAGATGCGTTAGGCGATCGCACTCACGTCGTGCTGATATGAGAAACTAGCTCAAACTGTTCATCCAGTTTGTATTTCTGCATCCATGCTCGTATTTTTTGAAGTTCATTCGTTTTGTCTCGTTCACAGATTTTTTTCAGAAAACCAGCTTCGTAAACAACTTTTAGTTTTTTAGCAATCTCTTTTTGCTGAGCCTCTTGATTTAATTCACGATCTGACAGGCAGCCGAATAAACAGAATACATAATTGAATTCATAATAGGCAAACCAGGGCCTTGCTTGTATGTCGCAATTACCGATTTCATCGCGTGTGCTAATCGCTTGCTCCAAATAATCTTTTGCTTCGCAGTAATCACTGGCTGTCACACCCTGTTTATCTTTAATGGCACATCCCAATTCAAAAAACACGCGATGCAAGTTTTCGTTAAATACAGGCGAAATTTTTTCTGCTGCAATAATGGCTTTAAAGATAGGAATGGTTTTTGCCATCTGTACTTTATCTTTGCTCCAATTGTCTGCACGGATATCCTGGATTTGTCGAAATACGTCGAATCTAACTCGATCCGATGCCTTACAAAATAGAGTCTTAAAATCCTCAATGATCCTTTTTTCTTCTTGTGCCGTTGGTAACGGAGTTGATGGATCGATTCGTTCGTGAAGTCGAAGCAATACTTCAAAATCATGTTTTAATTCGGCGCGAACTTCCTCAACGGCGTTCCCGATTCCCTGAATTTTATTGGAATTGGCTTTCACCATTTCTGCCAGGTCTTGATCTCGGCGCGTTAACTCTGTTCTAATCGAGAATCGCGCCCAAAGATAGCCACCGATGAACCCACACACAACATAGATGGTGAAAACCGATACGCCAAAGATTCCAAGGCTATTGCCCGTCGCAACAGAGTCAATACGACTGGATAAACTGCTGAGTGCACCGGAAATTGAAGAGATTTGCGCTAATCCTGCACCCAGTAAAATCTTCGTCAGCCAGTCTGAAATCTGCTCCAGGCTATCGTTGTCTCCATACCGTTCATTGGACTGTGGTCTGGCTGACGATCCATTAGACGGTTCACCAGAATTCTCGGATGCGGCTTTTCCTGACAGCCCAGACCGTGGAATGCCGAAGAGAAATCCCAGAATTCCCCCGACTGATAAGGCGGCTCCGGCAATCCCCATATTAATCGAGAACACTTCAATCCCTTTACTCAATACCGGGGTTTGACCTGAGACGCCAATCGATATGGAATAAAAGAATATGGTTGCGATGCCTGTCAGTAATATCCAGAGAATCAATCGGAGCAACCGCTCTTCCCGGTAGGGTTCTGTCTTCATCGGAGCCACCACATCTAAACGTTAAATTGGGCCTATTCAGGAAACCAGTACCCTTATTATTCCCCTTTCGCGAGAGAAATGACCCTTAGTGGCGATCGCTATTGAGAACCTCTCTCGTTTCCAGCAGGATGACGCACTATGAGGTTGGCGATCGCCCTGTGGCATTAGAGGACTCTTGCAGCAATTGATAAGCTATTTGCCGTACCTCGAATGCGTCGTCGGCTAAAGCAGCAGTAACCATATCTATTCCGGGCTTGCCATATTGCATAGCCTGCTGTAGCCCTACAATCCGTTGTGCAGGTGTGCCTTGCAAAAGTCGTTGCTTTAGCCCTTCTAAACCTCCTAAAACCGCACTGCTAGATTGGCCTGGATGGAAGGCTTCTGTACCTAATACCGCATCCGTTGCTTCGGGTTCTTGGAGATGACGGGTAAATGCCGTTAAGCTTTCCCATCCGGCATACGAGCCGGGGTTTTTCGCATCAAACGTGGCCCCGACTAATCTGCCCTGGGCATAGAACTGTCCAATATATTTGCCCTGAGTGTTGTTGTTCCAAGTGACTATGAACACAAATTGGTCATTGAGCAACTCACCATAAACGGCTCCAACAACGGTGCGGTTACCCTGAATTGCAGTTCCAAGGATCTTGCCGTTTGGTTGTTGAGACTGTATATCAAATGATGCTGTGCATCCATTCGTTTGGCAAATCTTCCAATGACCTTTGACGTTATATTCAGCCATACTTCAATCCTCTGAGGCACAACCCAAATCCCATCGATCGCCAACAATTTCTTTAGTACGCTTGTGTGCGATCGCCCTTTCCTCTATCCTAAAAAACACTGGATTTCCAGTAGATAGGCTTAAGGTATGGAAAACGCTGATTAAGAGTGTTACCAGCACTCCTAACCAGCTAACCTAACTCCTGGACTAAGCAGGAGGCAGGCTATTGCTGATTTTAAGATCAATTGCCTCGCTGAAGCAAAACGAGTGGTTGGGAAACCACACCTTAAGCTTTTCTTCGCTTCAATTCATCACATCAGTGAGGCCAATACTATGACTACAGAGTTCAACGAACTGCTGCCCGTTCCACCTGCCGAAAAAATGCAGATCTGGATCATCGGCACGCGAGAGCAGGTGAAACATACGATTAACGAGTTTTACGTGAAGCAAATCGCCAGCGATCGCGCCCGGTTTATGCCGATCGTGCCAGCCCCGTTTGCGCCAGGGAAGTTTATGAGCGTGTTGGAGCGATAGGGCGGTAGGGGCGGGTTTTGCCGTTTAATTAATGGCAAAACCGTTAACTTGTCTGCTAAACCCGCCCCTACAGGCATTGGTAGCGATCGCCATAAACCCCAACACGACGTTGAGGAACCCAAATATCGTATTTAGGAACCCTAACACGATGTTTAGGAACCCCAACACGATATTGAAGAACCCAAATATCGTATTTGGGAACCCCAACATGATATTTGGGAACTCCAACATGATATTTGGGAACTCCAACACGATATTTGGGAACTCCAACACGATGTTGAAGAACCCCAACATCATATTTGGGAACTCCAATACGATATTTGGGAACCCCAACATGATATTTGGGAACCCCAACACGACATTGAAGAACCTCAATACGATATTTGGGTTCCTCAACACGATATTTGGGAACTTAAATGCAATACAGGAGGTGGTTGTTCTGATGATTGCGATCGCCTGAGGAACGTGAATTAAATAAGATGTATCCTTGTCACCAAGCTCCTGCTTGGTGACGGATTATGGAAGCTCCTGCTTCCAGTACCAGCAGAACAATCAGATTGCACGAACACAGAATGGGGCGATCGCGAGCAGGAAGCAGGAGCTTCCCAAGCTGCATTGCCAAGCGGGAGCTTGGCAACGAGTTCAAGGAGGGCGATCGCCCGTTGGCATCATCTATTCCTCGGCTGTAGTGTCTCCATCGGTTGGGTCAGAGGGACTGGTCGCGCCCATTAAACCGAGAATCGCACCTACCCCCAGCTTGCAGATATCGATACAGGTTTCAAACATACGGGTTTGTTGAGCTGAGGGGTTGGGTTGGGTGGCAAGGGCGATCGAGCCAGCCCCACTTAAGACGGTGAAGGCAACCACGGTGGAGAAAATTAGCTGAAACTGATTGAGCTGTTTAACGTGGCGTTTCATTGTTTGTGATCTCCTGTCTTGAAAGAGTTGATTTGAACTTGTTTACAGCTTACCCAATAATTCTTGAAAGCCCTTTCCTACAAGGGTTTGAGGTGATTTGAGTTGCCGTTTGAAAGATTTAAGGTTAGTTTGAAATTGTTTGAGTTTCTCGTTAGATGATTTGAGTTGGTTTGAGTTACCATGACGTTCAACACTCAAAATCAGCTTAATAAAAATTTAAGATTTCCCGTTATTTAAGGCAGAGATGAATGTTCGGCTGACTGAGCAAGGATTGAGCAAGGTAAGAAAGGCACTCCAGGAAAAGGGGTGGACGGAAACGCAGCTACTTCAAGAAGCCAAAGCGAAAGGCTTAAAGCTGCATTCTCAACAGCGAACTGAGTTTTTTAATCAGCGCAGCATTGCTCAAGGTACCGCCGACAAAATTGGCAAGCTTTTAGATTTGACTTGGGAAAGCAATGATCTTGAACGTGTTGAGCGTTCTAAACAGCAAGCCCCATCAGGTAAGTCCGATAACGCTAGCGTTGATGTACTGGTACAGGAAGCTCGATCCCGCCTTAGCCAGCGAATTGAAAAGAATTACAGCAAAATTAGGCTGCTCAATGAGAATCAAATAGCAATCAACGAGCTATATGTTGAGGTTTATTTGCTGAATCGACGCCCTGGGATGATCAATTGGGACATCGCTACCTGGATGAACGACCATGATCTAGAGAGAGATCGCTTGGCAAGGGCAGAGCAGGGTGGTTACAACGATGGCATGACTGTTGTTTCCCAGTCGGGCTTTGAACGACTTGTGATTCTCAGTAAACCGGGCTATGGCAAAACCACCTTTCTGCAATATTTAGCTGTGTCTTGCGATCGTGGTAAATTTCGACCCGACTGTGTCCCTGTGCTGTTAGAACTGCGCGATCTAGATGATGAAATCCTGGATATCCAGAAATGGCTTCATACTGAACTCAGTTGTGCTACTCCAGACGATACTGAAACTCTTTTGAAGCAGGGGCGGGTGTTGCTGTTGCTGGATGGGTTAGATGAGGTGCCAGGTGAGTGGCAAGCCCAGTTTCAAACGAAGTTGCGATCGTTTTTTAAGCGAAACGAAATGCTGCCGGTAATCATAGCCTATCGCACTCAGTCAACTAACTTCATCCCAAATGGGTTTGAGTGTGTTGAGATGGCAGAATTTAACCCAAAGCAAGTCGAACAATTTGTTAAGAGCTGGTTTAAAGCCCCAGTCTCAGCACAGGGAGCGAACCAAAGCCAACAATTTTTAGCTGCTCTAGTAAGCAACCCACCCGCCGCAGAATTGATGCGAACGCCATTGCTATTGAGTTTAGCTTGCGATATCTTTGAGCGTCGAAATAACTTTCCAACGAAGAAACTGGAGTTATATAAACAAGGAACTGACCTGTTGTTAGACCGCTGGGACAATCAACGACCCGGTGGTGCAAACAAGCGGCATTGTCCTAGCGAAATCTACAGAGCATTGACGCTTGAGCAACGTCAGGATCTGCTTAGCTATCTTGCCTTTCAAAAATTCACTCATCCTCAAGCCCTGTCTAATGGCAAACTCAACTTCATTCTCTATGAGCAACGTGAAATTGAGCATCTCATTGCCAAAAAATTAAATAAAACCCTATCTGAGTGTCGAGAGATTGCAGCCGTGATTGAGTCGCAGCACGGGTTAATTGTTGCCAGAACGCGTACAACCTGGTCGTTTTCTCACCTCACCTTCCAGGAGTATTTCACCGCTAGAGAGATTGTTGCTAACGCTGACTATGAGCAATTGGTGGAGCACATCACTGAACCCCGTTGGCGAGAAATCTTTCTGCTCACCGTTGCCATGATGTCGAAGGCGGATGTATTGGTACAGTTGATGAAAAAAAAGATCGATCACTTAATTGATCAAGATGTAGAGTCGCAACAATTCTTGGCAAGGGTAGCAGAACAATCTCGATCTGTTGAAACGTCTTGCAAACCTGCTGCCGTTCGCGCTTTTTACTTTGACCTTGCCCGCCATTCTGACTTCAATCTCTTTCTTATTCGCTACCTCAACAATGCCTTTGACCATTACTTCGGTGATCCCTTCGAACTCAATCGTGTCTTTGGTCGTTACCTTGCCCTCACCATTAATACTACTCGCGCCCTCGACCTTGTCCTTGCTCTCAACATCGATCCTAACTTTGACCTCAATCTTGCCCTTGCTCTAAGTCCTGAGCTTCAAAGCAAATGGCAAGTACTCAACCAAGAGAATTACGAAAATCTCCCGCAGTGGTGGCGAGACAATGGACAACAATGGCTTAAGGAATTGCGAACCATAATGATTGACTATCGTAATATTGGGTATGATTGGCAGCTCAGCGACGGAAAACGCCAACTACTGCAACAGTATTATGATGCTAATAAACTACTGGTCGATTGTCTGAACAGCGATTGTTCTGTAAGTCCCCATGTGCGGCAGGAGATTGAAGCGATGTTGCTGTTGCCCCCATAGCAGAAATTCAGTCCCGTAGGTTGGGTTGAAGCATGAAACCCAACATTCCTCATGTTCTACTCCGTTGGGTTTCGCTATGGCTCAACCCAACCTACAGATCTATCGGTCGGGGCGATCGCCTAAGTAAAATCAACCAAAATTATTTGAATTCAATGTGAATTCATTTGAGTTTTTGCGAAGTTTTGCCCAAGGAATCGAGGAGGGTAGTGGTTACAGTACATGCATCACTCTAAAAACATTTACAGGAGATGCATCAATGGCAAGACTCAAACGCAGTT
>DATNPS010000007.1:0-8982 GCA_036703095.1 Crinalium sp.
GAGTGTCAGACTTCCCCGTTGTCTCAAGGCAGCGTTATACTCAGACCAGTTGCGGATGCGGTAGCTCATTGCTGTGATGGATTGTTGGTGGTACTTCAACCCTATCACGTCCCATCCGCAACCCCTTCATGCAACAAAGCCATGCAAAATAATTTGCAATTTTGACCGTTTGTGTAGGAGACGTGCCACTGGCACGTCTCTACAGGGTTGGCGGTTATGGCGTGGTGGGTGGACGGTGAACCATTCGGGCGCTTAACAGAATGACAGGAATAATCCCCACGATCACCAGGAGTAGGGCAGGTGCAGCTGCCTCTGCCAATCGCTCATCGGAGGCAAGACGATAGACCTGGATAGCTAACGTATCGAAATTGAAGGGCCGCATAACCAAGGTGGCAGGAAGTTCCTTCATGACATCCACAAATACCAGGATGGCAGCGCTAACCAGGCTTCCCCACATGAGCGGAGTGTGTACCTTCACTAAAGTCCCTATCGCGCTTTGTCCTAAACTGCGAGCCGCTTCATCTAAATGGGGTTTGATCTTGGTCAAGCTAGCATCAACAGTACCAAACGAAACGGCTAAAAAACGCACCAGGTAAGCAAAGATGAGGGCTGTAATGCTGCCGCTTAACAATAGCCCGGTTGACACACCAAACATTGCTCTGGCCCACATATCAATTCGGTTGTCTAACCAACCCACGGGGATCAGCACACCTACCGCGATTACTGAACCGGGGATCGCGTATCCCATAGCCGCAATTCTCGTCGCAATTCGCGTCGGTTGCGACGCGTTTAACCGTCGTCCATAGGCTAGCAGGAGGGCGATCGCCACCGCCAATCCTGCCGCCACACCAGCCAGCAGCAAACTGTTGACGATAATCTGCTGAAATCGCTCATCGATGAGGCTGTCGAAGTTGCCTACGGTCATGGCCAGTAGAATGGTGACAGGTAGCAGAAACCCCAACGCGATCGGCAGAAAACAGATGATCCATGCGATCGCCGCTCGTACTCCTGACAGCAGGTAAGGCGATAGTGAGCGACTAGACGTGCGATGGTAGCGCGCGCGCCCTCGTGACCCACGTTCCAGAACCAGCAATCCCAGGATGAGCATGAGCAAGACGGATGCCAATTGCGCAGCGGCGGCGCGATCGCCCATGCCAAACCAGGTGCGATAAATGCCAGTCGTAAACGTTTCGACTCCAAAAAATTGAACGGTGCCGAAGTCATTCAGCGTTTCCATTAGTACCAAAGCCAGTCCTGAAACAATGGCTGGACGAGCCAACGGTAACGCCACCGTCCAAAAACTGCGCCAAGGCCCGCAACCCAGACAGCGGCTTGCTTCTAATGTGCAGACGGACTGTTCTAAAAATGCCACTCGCGTCAGCAGGTAAACATAGGGGTAGAGGACTAACACCAGAAGGGCGATCGCTCCTCCCAGGGATCGAATATCGGGAAACCAGTAGTCTCCGGCCTCCCAGCTAAACCATTGGCGAAGCTGGGTCTGCACGGGGCCAGCTACCTCTAGCCAATCGGTATATGCGTAGGCCAGCACGTAAGCCGGAGCCGCTAAAGGCAGCAACAAGGCCCATTCAAACCAACGACTGCCGGGGAAGCGGCACATTGTGGTCAACCAGGCTGTCGCCACACCGAGCAGGGCGGCTCCACTGCCAACCCCCAGCGCTAGCCAGAAGGAATTCATCAAATAGCGCGGCAAAACCGTTTCAGCTAAATGACTCCATAAGTCCCCCGTCGGGATGAATAGCGCGACCAGAATGAATAGAACTGGAGTGGAAATTAGAGCTGCGATCGCCACTACTGTTAGTGTCCAGGGATTTAACCCAGCGGTTTCGATGTGGGAACGCAAACCACGCCAGGACAATCGCGATCGCACAGGAACAGGGAACTTGTGGAATGGTTGCATTTCAATTGAGAATAAGTTGCAAAAAAGTTTTAGAGTAGTTGAAAATCTGTTATTGATTATAAGTTTCAATAACTCCCTTTTCTCTCTTGTTCGCTGTTGATCCAGCAATTCGCATTACGTGAATCCGGTTGCCGTGCAAGTCCCCCTACGGCGGATCTGCATGGCAACCGATGGCGGGTTTGGTGTGCCCGTCGGGCACACCAAACCCGCCATCGGTTCAAAATAGAATTGCTAGCTGTTGCGCCCGATATCTCGCTTCTGATCCCTAAAACACGACTTCATGACCCAACCTCCCATCTTGCAGTTAGAAAACGTTACAAAACAGTTTGCCAATGCGGATATTCCCGCCGTTCGGGATATTACGCTGACGCTGGCACAGGGACATCTGCTGGGGCTATTGGGACCGTCGGGCTGTGGCAAAACGACACTCTTGCGGCTAATTGCCGGATTTGAACGACCTCAAACTGGACGAGTCAAATTGGCAGGGCAAACTGTGGCCGATGCGGTGACCTGCGTTGCGCCAGAGCGCCGTTCGATTGGTATGGTGTTTCAGGACTTTGCCCTGTTTCCGCACTTGACGGTGGCTGAGAATGTAGCCTTTGGATTAAAACCGCTCAAACCTCGGCAAAAATCGAAGCATCAACATCTGTCCTGGGTTTGCGATCGCACGGTTGAAGCGATCGCGTTGGTGGGCTTGCAGGGTAAAGAAAACCGTTATCCGCACGAGCTATCGGGTGGACAGCAGCAGCGGGTGGCGCTGGCTCGTGCGCTGGCTCCTCGTCCTAACCTGATTCTGTTGGATGAGCCGTTGAGCAATCTGGATGTGCAGGTACGGCTCTACCTCCGTCAAGAGGTGCGGGATGTTCTCAAAGCAACGGGCACGTCTGCCATTTTTGTCACGCATGACCAGGAGGAGGCCCTATCGATCGCAGATCAGGTTGGTGTGATGCATCAGGGGCAGATTGAGCAGATTAGTACTCCTGAAGAGATTTACCGAGATCCGACCTCGCGATTTGTCGCTGAATTTGTGACACAGGCCAATTTTCTGCCTGCTCAACGCCGTGAAGCAGGTTGGGAAACCGAAATTGGTTTATTTCCCGGATCACTCATCGATAGTGACACAGGAGAACTGATGATTCGGCAAGAAGATTTGATTCCTGCCCTGGATGAAGATGGGGTTGCGGTGGTGCGCGATCGCCATTTTTTGGGGCGTGAATATCGCTATTGCCTGGTCACCCCATCTGGATTGGAGTTACGTGCCTGTACTCTCATTGACGTGGTGCTGCCCATTGGTGAAAGGGTCAAGCTATCTGTAGTAAAACCGTTCCTTAAGGTATTTCCCAAACGTGCGGTTAGCTAAACTACCCCCTGGTTGGAGACTCACGTTACATCAATGCGATCGTGCCATTTCAATTGCCCGTCAGGCAGCTTCCTACGCGTTCGTCAAATTCACGTTAGTCCGAAGTAACAGATTCTCGGTTTGCCTGTCCCTCCGGCTGCTTTCCATTAAAGTAGGCTTCCATCACCTGACGAACAATCGGAGCCGCGACTTTACCACCGCCACCACCTGCATTTTCAGCAAATGCGACGATCACAATTTGGGGATTGTCAGACGGGGCATAGCCACCAAACCAGGCGTGAGATGGACGAGGTGGATCTTCAGCCGTACCGCTCTTGCCAGAATTAATTGGTAAAGACGAGACATTCATCGCTTTTCCGGTTCCGGAGGTAACCACCATGCGCAATCCTCGCCGCAAGATTTCCACCGTGCCGGAACTGATGTTAAGCGATTCACGCCAGTTGCGGGCCGCTTCGTTGTCTTTTAATAAGTGAGGTTTGACCCGATACCCTCCGTTAGCTGCTACGGCAAACATCACAGCAACCTGCAATGGAGTCGCCTGCATATACCCCTGACCGATCGACATATTGACCGTGTCGCCCACGTACCAGGGTTCCTTGAGATTCTCCTGCTTCCAGGCTTCATCGGGCACCAGTCCAGCGGCTTCTTCTGAAGCTAGCTCAATGCCCGTTTTTTGGCCAAAGCCAAAGCGCCGTGTCCACTGGATCAGGTTTTTCTCACCCATCCTGAGACCCGTTTGGTAGAAAAATGTATCGCTACTCCAGGCCATCGCTCCCGGAAAGCTTAACGGCCCAAATCCAGCATGGTTCCAGTCCCAGAACTGAATGCCGCCGACCTCAAGGTAAGGATAGGTAGGTAGAACGGTATCTGGAGACAGGCTACCCGACTCAATGGCTGCCGTCGTGGTCACAATCTTGAACGTACTGGCAGGTGGATAGCCCTGGAGCGCTCGATTAACGAAGGGAAAATCCATGCTCTGAAGCTGTTTCCACTGGGCATCTGTAATGTAAGTGGAAAACAGGTTCGGATCAAAGGCAGGCCGACTGACCATCGCCAAAACGGCTCCATTGCGCGGGTCGATGGCGACCACTGCCCCTTTGCGATTGCCTAAGGCTGTCTCTGCGGCACGTTGCAGATCCAGGTCTAGAGTCAGAGTTACATCATGTCCCGCTTTAGCGGGTTTCTCGCCTAAAACGCGAATGACACGGCCTGCTCCGTCTACCTCGACCTGCTGGCCGCCCCATTCGCCCCTCAGCTGAGGTTCAAAGGCGGACTCAACGCCCATTTGGCCTACCACATCACCCAGACGGTAGCCTTCATTTTTGCGACGCTTCAAATCTTCATCGCTCATCTCCCCGGTGTAACCCAGGACATGCGCGGCCAAGTCGCCATAGGGATAGTTTCGGACAGCCTCTGCTTCTACCTGGACACCCTTCAGTTCATGGCTAAATTCAGCGAGTGCAGTGACTTGTGAGGGGCTGATGCCTCGCGCAATTCTGACGAGTTCGGGTGATGTGTAACCTGCCTGTTCCAACCGATTTTGGATTTCTTTAGCTGGGATATTCAGAATTTTCGAGAGACGCTGCACAATCGTAGGCCAGTTTGCCTCCCGGTTGGCGATCGGCCATAGAAATACGGCATAGGAGAGTCTGCTTCCAGCCAACGTTCTGCCTTTGCGATCGAGAATGCGGCCTCGCTCAGGCTGTCGGGGAATCAAACGAATCCGGTTGTTATCTGCCAGTTGGCGGTTATGCTGCCCTTCGACTAATTGCAGGTAGGCCAAACGGCTTCCAATTCCTCCCGCGAGTAGTAGAGTGACGATCAACATCACAACCACTGACTGGTACTTTCGCCCAACGGTGCGGGCTGCCTGTTGGCCAATGGAAGAGTGTTGAATGGGAGGGTAATGAATTAAAGCCATAGACGCAGCAGGAAAATCCTCACCAAAGAAAATCAGACAAAATACCTACCTAGTCTACAGCTAGTTTTCTATCTATCAATACCGTATAACTAACCCTGCCATTCATAGCGATCCCAAATAATTTGTGAAAGTGGCTGCTCGAAGTTACTACGAGGCGATCGCCATAACTTGACGTGAATCCGACGAATGCGCAAAAAAGTGTCCCGCGTGTCGCGCAATCCAAAAAAACAATTGTTAAATTCACGTTGAAAGAGCGCACAAATTGGTAGTTGTGCGCCCCATGGATGTACAAACCCCGCTGTCGATTTCAAAATGAGACTTGCTGTGCGACGTGTGGGAAGAGTTTTTGCGCGTTTGTTGAACTTACGTTAGAGAAATGGAGCGATCGCCCTAATTCCTTCGGTTTTCATGGTTGTCGGTCGCTATAGTAAAGAGTATGCTAAATGTCTCGTCCGGCGTTTGTTGGCAACTAAATGCGGGGAATCGCTACATGTCTCAGACGGTTACAAAAGATCGCCTTGCAACTGAAACTGACACCAAAATTGATGTTGAACTGCGAAAAGTTTTTAAGGTATTCAACGGCGATACAGCCGTTCGAGGCATTGACCTCAACGTTCGTCAAGGTGAATTCTTTAGCATTTTAGGGCCGTCGGGCTGCGGCAAAACGACAACCCTACGGTTAATTGCCGGATTTGAGGAACCCACCGCAGGCGAAGTGCTGATTCGAGGCAAATCGATGACGCACGTTCCTCCCTATCGCCGTCCTGTGAATACGGTTTTTCAGAGCTATGCCCTGTTTAGCCACATGACGGTTTGGGAAAATATCGCCTTTGGGCTACGGATTAAACAGCTTGGCAAATCAGAGATCCAAGATCGAGTCAAAGAAGCGCTGCAATTGGTCAAAATGGAATCGTTTGCGCGGCGCTATCCTGCTCAGCTATCGGGCGGCCAGCAACAGCGGGTGGCATTGGCACGGGCTTTGGTGAATCGCCCAACGGTGGTGTTGCTGGATGAACCTCTGGGTGCGCTGGACTTGAAATTACGCAAAGAGATGCAGGTCGAGCTTTCCAATCTGCATCAAGAACTGGGAGTGACCTTTGTCATGGTGACACACGACCAGGAAGAAGCCCTAAGCCTGTCCGATCGCATTGCGGTGATGAATGAAGGTCGATTGGAGCAGGTGGGCAGCCCCAGTCAGATTTATGAATATCCTCAGACGCCGTTTGTCGCTGACTTTATTGGCGATACCAATCTGTTCCAGGGCTGTATCGAAGCCTTGGACGCGTCTGCGCTCAGTGTTGTAACCGATAAGGGATTGAAGATCTTAATCAAAAATCGGGATGCCTTAACGAGTGCTTCAGCCCGACAGGTGGTGGTTAGTATCCGTCCCGAAAAGATTCACGTTAGCTTAAGTAAGCCCAGCAACACCGCCAATTGTTTTGAAGGAAAGCTCAAACACACCATGTATTTGGGGACTCATGTTCACTACATGGTGGAACTGGCGACAGGGGATTGCCTGACGGTGATGCAGCCAAACCGATTAGAAAGCTTACCGGAATCACATACTCCGATTCATATCTACTGGTCAGCATCAGATTGCTTAGCATTAACAGCACCCGCCTCCTGAAATTGAATTTACGTTATAGCCGTAGTCGTTAGAAGTAGGACGGGGTGCAGGGGATTCACTCTGGCTGGGGGCGAAGTTCCCATACCCCCTTTTGTTTTCGATGTCTTAACGACGTGAATTCGATAGCGCCATTTCACCCGCCCGTCGGGCGGGTGAAATAGCACAAAAAGGCGTCCCGTGCGTCGCGCGGGACACCTTTTTGTGCATTCGTCGAATTTACGTCTTAACGGATATGGCGATCGCTACAAAGACAAGCCTCTTGTGCTGCGAGAGGCTCGGCTTGAAGTAATACGCTGCATTATTTAGCCCTCTTAGTATCTAAGCCGACAGTCCTGCCTCTAATATTCGCCTACCATCACGGATGGCTTAACTCGTGTCGAATTCGTAACGTCACTAGACATGGCGAAGAAGAGTCGTGATTCAGAAGTCAGGAATTTCAAGTAATTGTGATCCAGTATTCCTGTCTCCTGACATTCAATTGCCCAATGTGAATGGGTGTGTATCAAAAGTTGCATTAGATTCAGTCCACAACCGTAGTTTCAGCCTCAAGAATAATGAACTGCATCTTCTAAGGATCATGAATAGATTAAAACCAAATTTTTAACTTTGGAGAGCGCGGCTCAGCCGCACTTCCCAAAGTTAAGTTTCGGGTTTTATTAAATCCACGATTCTAAGGAGTACGGTTCATAGACCTTGGGCCGTAAATCTTGTGCTGACCCGATTGTTCGATTTGACTTAACTCTGTTTTGTCATTCCTAAATACATTATTGGCGAGGTTAGGAGAGCACGATGTTTCCTATAGATCCACACAAAGCGCACTCGCGTATGGGACGTATGCCCCGCATGTCTGGCAGCAGACGGCGGTTTTTGCAATTATCAACGGCGGCTCTATCGGGTGCTGTTCTTTCAAACTGCACGCGCAATCTTGCTGATGTTGGAGCCTCACCATCTGCCAGTGTAGACGCCAGTCCTGCTTCAAGTAGTGGTGTTGGGGACAATACTCTCCATGTGTATTCCTGGTCTAGCTACATTGATGACGACCTGCTGAAGGATTTTGAGCAACAGACCGGAATCAAAGTCGTTGCTGATATTTACGACTCCAACGAAACCATGCTGGCTAAAATGCAGGCGGGTGGAGGTACTGCCTACAGCATTATTTATCCATCGGATTACATGGTGGAGCAGATGGTTGAGTTGGATCTATTAACGCCTATAGACAAGTCGCGCTTGCCGAGTTTGGCCGACCTGCTCCCGCAATGGAAAAGCCCACCGTATGATCCTGAGAATACGCACAGCATCCCGGTGAGTTGGGGAACAACCGGGTTGATTTATAACGCTGAGGTGCTTGATCCCGGTCCGACGGACTGGGCGTATCTTTGGGAAAATCAAGACAAACTCGCTCGTAAAATGACACTGCTGAACGATGTACGAGAGGTGTTTGGGGCAGCGCTCAAATCGCTGGGGTACTCGAATAGCACCACGAATCCCGATGAAATTAAGGCGGCATTTGAAAAGCTGAAGGAATTGAAGCCTGCAATCAACTCGTTTACTACCGATAGCTGGCGGGATCAAATCGTAGTCGGTGATATCGTATTGGCTCATGCTTACTCTGTGGATGCGATCGATGCGATGAGTTCTAACGAGAAGCTGCGGTATGTTGTGCCCTCCAGTGGGGCAACGGTCTGGACGGATACGATCGTGATCCCCAAGAGTGCGCCGAATCTTGATGCTGCCTATCAGTGGATGAACTACATGCTGGAACCTGAAAATTCGGCTCGAATTGTGAATCGCCTGAAGTTTGCAACGCCGAACAAGAAAGCCTTTAGCCTGCTAGATGCAGCCGTTAAGGGGAATACCAGCCTATTTCCACCTGAAAATGTTTTAGCGAAGTGTGAAGTGCTGGCGACGATCGGGGATGCAACTGAAGTTTACGATCGCTACTGGACGGAGCTAACTAGCGCATAATAAAAACAGTAATTCTCAAGTTGAAATCGATTACGTTTTTTTGCACCCATCGGGTGCAAAAAAACGTAATCGGCAGGAGTGCCAGCTCACCGCAGGCGGGCTGGCACTCTTGCTGATTTATAGCTGTAGTCATGTCCGTTAGGACATCGAAAACCAAGGGGGTATGGGGGCTTCACCCCCAGCCAGGGGTT
>DATNPS010000036.1:0-4509 GCA_036703095.1 Crinalium sp.
AGCCGCATTGGTCAATCGGATGAAGCGATTGTGAAACTAGAAAATCTGCTGCAAGATGTGCCCAAATGTGTAGATGCAACGACCTATTTGGCACGTATTTATAAGGACTTGTGGAAGCAAAACTGGATGGCGATCGCAGACTCGACTGAACGATTGCAGGCCGCGTATGAAGCATCATTTCTATTGCAAAAATCAATTGAAAATTATCTGCGGGGCTATCGTCTGGATCAGAATCAGTACTACCCGGGAATTAATGCTCTGACGCTAACGACGCTACTTGATCACCTGGCTCAAAGCACTGTAGTAGAAAGTTGCGATGCAGATGAACGAGCCTACCGTCAGCAGCTTGGAGCCATCAAAGGTTCAGTTCAATTCTGTTTAGAAAGCAGTTTACAAAAACTGCCCAATGACTACTGGGCTGCTTTGTCGCTGGGTGATTTGGCTGTTTGTACGGCAGAGTCTCCTCACCATGTAGCTACGGCGTATCGCAAAGCATTAGCGATTCTCTGGAACAATAAATTTGCGCTGCAAGCTACTCTGGATCAGCTGAAGCTGATGGATTTGCTCAACTTCCGTCCCGATCACGTGAAAGCAGGCATTATGGTATTGCAGAGTGAATTAGAACGATTTGAGCAACAAGAATATCTGTTTACGTCCGTAGAAGACGAAACGGATCTGGCAAAACCGGCTCAGGTCTTCCTGTTTACAGGTCACATGATTGATCAGCCCGATCGCCCCAAACCTCGACTGCCAGCCGCAATGGAAGCCGAAGTTGTTCAATCCATTGAAAAAACGCTGGAGAAGTTAGAAGCAAATTCAAACTGTATTGCGATTACGCCCGGTTTAGCGTGTGGTGGCGATATTTTGTTTGTAGAAGCGTGTCTGCACTACAACATGCGTATCGAAATTTATTTGCCCTTCGAGCCATCTGAGTTTATTCAAGGTTCTGTAAGTTTTGCGGGAGATAGTTGGGTAGAACGATTTTACCGAATTCTAAATCATCCGAATATTACGCTGCATCTTCAGCCAGAACGGTTAGGGACAGTTCCGGATGGAGAAAATGTTTATGGGCGAAATAACCGCTGGACACTGTATGCAACCTTAATGCACGATATCCGACGAGTGCGGCTAATCGCCTTGTGGGACGGGCAGAGTGGCGATGGCCCCGGTGGTACAGCCGATATGGTGCGGCAGGTGCGGCAGTTGGGCGGAATTGTAGAACATATCGACATTACTAAATTTGAGTACTGGAGACATTCCAACAAAAAGATGGAGCAAATTTATCGCAAATTGGAGAACCTATCATCAAGCTCGTAATTGTGCGGAAGCAGGGCTATGGAATTCGCTGATCGCGATTCCCCAGTCGCAACGGGTGATGACACCCCAGGATGGCGAGATGATGTGCGTGCTAATGCGCTACGTTCGATTTGACTAGTGCAACAACCATAAAATTCTGCAACGTTCGTAGTCAGGAGATTTCCGAGAAACAACATACCCACGTAGGATGGGCACGCTTTGCTTTGTCCATCCCAAAGCCCTGACAGATGGGCACGCTTTGCTTTGCCCATCCTACAGTTCTAAATCCGGGTATCTGGGATGTTAAAAGCATCTAAAGGATGATGGCAAGGGCGCGATAAGCGTGTAAGAACATTGTCAGAGTGTGTTTATTTCGTTCCATGTCCACCTCCATTTGTGACTCACCATCATGACCTCTACACCCGACGCAGCCGTTCAACCGATCATCCAGGTTGAAGACGATCGAACTGGAATTAGTATTGAAACCCTCAAACGAGCCTTTTTAGATAACCTGTTCTACATTCAGGGCAAGTTTACCGAGATCGCTACAAAAAACGACTATTACATGGCGCTCGCTTATACGGTGCGCGATCGCCTCCTGCATCGCTGGCTGAATACGACTGAAACCTATGCCCGGAAGCGATCGCGCACCGTTGCCTATATGTCGGCTGAGTTTTTGATGGGGCCACAGTTGGCGAATAATCTGGTTAACCTCGACATTTACCAGCCCGTGCGTCAGGCCATGCAGGAGTTGGGTCACAGCCTGGATGAGTTGTGTGAACAGGAGGAAGAACCAGGCCTGGGCAATGGTGGTTTGGGGCGATTGGCCGCTTGCTATATGGACTCGATGGCGAGTTTGGATATTCCAGCGATCGGGTATGGCATTCGCTATGAGTTTGGCATTTTTGACCAGGACATCAAGGATGGATGGCAGGTCGAAATCACGGACAAATGGCTACGCTATGGCAATCCGTGGGAGATTATTCGGTCTGAGTGGATGGTACCCGTCCGGTTGGGTGGCCATACGGAATCGTATATTGACGATCAGCAGTGCTATCGGGTGCGCTGGGTTCCTGCTGAAGTGGTGATGGGAGTTCCCTACGATACGCCTGTGCTGGGCTACAAGACGAATACCGCGAATACCCTGCGGCTCTGGGCGGCTCAGGCAGCGGAATCGTTTGACTTTGCAGCGTTTAATTCGGGTGACTATTTCGGTGCCGTTCAGCAAAAGACGGTGTCAGAGACACTATCCAAGATTCTGTATCCGAATGATGAATCGTTTGAAGGTAAGAAATTACGATTAGCGCAACAGATCTTTTTTGTCTCCTGCTCATTGCAGGATATGATTCGCATTTTGTTCAATGAGAATTTGTCGATTGAGCAATTCCATGAGAAATTCACGATTCAGCTAAACGATACGCATCCTTCGGTTGCTGTTGCAGAACTGATGAGAATCCTGATTGATGACTACGCGCTCGATTGGGATAAAGCGTGGCATATTACTCAAAATGCGCTGGCTTACACCAATCACACGCTCTTGCCCGAAGCGTTAGAGCGCTGGCCGATCGCCATGTTTGGCACGCTTCTACCCCGTCATTTAGAAATCATTTACGAGATTAATCAACGCTTTCTCGATGATGTCCGCATTCGGTTTCCAGACGACATGGAGCGACTGCGGCGGATGTCGTTAATTGATGAATCTGGCGATCGCTATGTGCGGATGGCTCATCTTGCCTGTGTCGGCAGTCATGCGATTAACGGCGTGGCCGAACTGCATACTGAATTGCTCAAAAAAGATGTGTTGCACGACTTTTATGAGCTATATCCTGAAAAGTTTACCAACGTCACCAATGGTGTGACGCCCCGTCGCTGGATGGTGCTCAGCAATCCACGTTTGAGCCATCTGATCACTCGCAAAATTGGCGATCGCTGGATCAAAGATCTGTACGAATTGCGAAAACTAGAAGCATTCCTTGACGATCCAGAGTTTTGCGCGGAATGGCGATCGATCAAACAGACAATTAAACAAGATTTAGCTAGCTTCATCCAGCAGAATTACAGCATTGCGGTCGATCCCAATTCGATGTTTGACATTCAGACCAAACGACTGCATGAATACAAACGTCAACACCTGAATGTGTTGCATATTGTCACGCTTTACAACCGAATTAAAGCCAATCCTGATCTCGATATTGTTCCTCGCACCTTCTTATTTGGTGGAAAAGCAGCTCCCGGCTACATGATAGCCAAGCTGATGATCAAGCTGATTAATTCGGTCGCGGATGTAGTCAATCGTGACCCAGATGTACGCGATCGCCTCAAAGTAGTATTCTTAAAAGACTTCAACGTTAAATTTGCAGAACGGGTCTATCCTGCCGCTGACCTCTCTGAACAAATTTCGACCGCAGGCAAAGAAGCCTCCGGTACGGGCAATATGAAGTTTGCGATGAATGGTGCACTCACCATCGGTACGCTGGATGGAGCCAACATCGAGATTCGGGAAGAAGTCGGAGCCGAAAACTTCTTTCTGTTTGGCCTGACTGCTGCTGAGGTATACGCCCAAAAAGCCGCAGGCTACCATCCCTCAGACTATTACAACGCGAACCCTGAACTGAAACTGGCGATCGATCGCATTTCGTCTGGTTTCTTTTCGAAAGGAGATGCAGACCTGTTTAAGCCGTTGGTGAACGCTTTGCTCACTCAAGATCCCTTCTTCTTACTGGCCGATTATCAGTCCTATATTGACTGTCAGGAGCAGGTTAGCGTGGCCTACCGTGATCCCGATCAGTGGACGCACATGTCCATTTTGAATGCCGCTCGAATGGGTAAATTTTCATCCGATCGCTCTATTCGAGAGTATTGTCGTGATATATGGAACGTGAGTCCAGTTGAAATCGAAATTGCAGATTATGTTCAAGCTGACGCGGCTTTAAAGTAGGATGGTGCAACGATGGCAACGCTCATTCTGATTCGTCATGGTCAAAGTCTCTGGAATGCGGCTAATAAATTTACGGGGTGGGTCGATGTGCCCCTCAGCGAACTGGGACGGGCCGAAGCGACGATCGCCTCTTGCAAACTCAAATCCTATCGAGTAGATGTTTGCTTTACCAGCATGTTGTTTCGGGCGATCGAAACCGCCATTATTTGCCTCACCGAAGTTCCTGATATCTGCGGCGGCAAAACTCCGATCATCAAACATGACCCCACCGACGA
>DATNPS010000500.1:0-3935 GCA_036703095.1 Crinalium sp.
TTCTACCTATGCCCCTTCTCGCAGCTTATCCAGCACGCCCCGATCTTCCAGCGTTGAGGTGTCACCTGCGACTTCTTCGCCAGCCGCGATCGAACGCAACAAGCGTCTCATGATCTTGCCAGAACGGGTTTTGGGTAGGGCATCGCTAAAGCGAATTTCACCCGGACGGGCGATCGCTCCGATTTCCTGCACCACATGTTTCTTCAGTTCGTTCTTCAGCTCTTCGCTGGGAGTGTAGGTACCTTCTAGCGTGACAAAGGCGACGATATCGCTGCCTTTGACCTCATCGGGCTTACCCACCACAGCGGCTTCAGCCACGGCTGGGTGAGATACCAGAGCCGACTCGACTTCCATCGTGCCGAGACGGTGTCCGGCTACGTTAATCACGTCATCAACTCGGCCCATCACCCAGTAATAGCCATCCGAGTCCCGACGGGCACCGTCTCCAGCGAAATAGATGTAATGGCCATCTTTGGGAGGAATATGCTCCCAATAAGTGCGACGGAAGCGGTCAGGATCGCCATACACGGTTCGCATCATTCCCGGCCAAGGGTACTTGACCACCAGATATCCCCCCTCATTGTCGGGAACTGGCTCGCCATCCAAATCCACAACATCCGCCAGAATGCCGGGAAATGGTCGGGTGGCCGAACCTGGCTTGGTGGGAATGGCACCCGGAAGCGGTGTCACCATGATGCCACCTGTTTCGGTTTGCCACCAGGTATCGACAATGGGGCAACGCTCACCGCCAATCACCCGGTAGTACCACATCCAGGCTTCGGGGTTAATCGGTTCACCTACCGTTCCCAATAGCCGCAGTGAGGATAGATTCCGCGCATTGGGGATGTCCTCACCCATCTTGATGAAGGCCCGAATTGCGGTGGGGGCCGTGTAGAAAATGTTGACCCCATGTTTTTCAATCACATCCCAGAAACAGCCGGGATTAGAGGCACGAGGCGCACCTTCATACATGACGGTCGTAGCTCCGTTGGACAACGGCCCATACACGATGTAGCTGTGTCCGGTAATCCAGCCGACATCGGCGGTACACCAGTACACATCGGTATCTTGAATGTCAAAAATCCACTTGGTGGTCATGTGGGTGTAGAGGTTGTAGCCACCCGTGGTGTGAACGACACCCTTCGGTTTGCCCGTGCTGCCGGAGGTGTAGAGAATGAACAGCATATCTTCGCTGTCCATCGGTTCAGCAGGACAATCGGCGGAAACGCCTTTTTGCAGCTCGTGCCACCAGTGATCCCGCTTGGCATCCATCTGGATGTCTTGCCCGGTGCGCCGGACTACCAACACATTTTCTACGGTCGATACACCTTCGGCTAGCGCTTTATCCACCTGGGGCTTCAGCGGCACGATCGCATCTTTGCGCCATCCACCATCCGCTGTAACGACCAGCTTGGCCTCACCATCGATCAGGCGATCGCGCAACGCTTCTGCGCTAAATCCACCAAAGATAATGGTATGAGTCGCTCCAATCCGAGCACAGGCTAGCATGGCGATCGCCGCTTCGGGGATCATGGGCATGTAAATCCCAACGCGATCGCCCTTCTGAATGCCCAGTTGCTTCAGCACATTGGCAAACTGGCAGACCTCCCGATGCAGTTGTGCATAGGTAAAGGTGCGGGAATCGCCCGGTTCGCCTTCCCAGATGAGTGCTGCCTTATTGCGTCGCCAGGTAGTGAGATGGCGATCGAGACAGTTGTACGAAATATTAATTTTGCCACCGACAAACCACTTCGCAAACGGTGGCTGCCAGTCGAGCACCGTGTGCCACTTCTCAAACCAGTGCAATTCCTGCGTGGCTAAATCGGCCCAGAACTTTTCAGGGGCAGCAGCGGCCCGTGCATAAAGCTGTTCATATTCCTCCAGGCTTTTAATGCGAGCCTGTTGGGAAAATGCGGCGGGAGGATGAAATAAACGATCTTCTTGAAGGATGGATTCGATAGTGGATTCTGGCATAGCTGTTATACCGTGTCGCAGACAAAAGAGCAGAAGGTTGATGGGGGTGGGTCTTTCAAAACCATACTTTCTTTTGGGTGCCCCTACCAACTGGCAGTATCTTTTCTTTAAGTTTCATTTGAAATGTGAATGCGATAGCGCCATTTCAGCCGGGTGTCGTGAGGCTGAAATGGCGCAAAAACGAACCGTATGCAACGCTTGGGGCACGGTTTTTGCATGTTCGTAGAATTCAAGTTCTACTCCTGAACCCCGTTCTAATCGAAGGAACTGCGTATAGGACGATTTAGGGAGACGGTGAAACGGACGGCAAGGCCGATGGAGATGTTTGAGGTGTTTCGGGTGTGAAGGCTTTGCGTACCACTTCTCCAGGCTGGCCTAACAGTTGAGACGTGCCGCCATTAAAGGCTAGCGAAACACCTCCTGCATTTCCTGCCAGAACTGTTACGTTTCGTTGAGCCGCCCACGTGCGCTGTTCTCCTTGCTCCAGAGTGCCTTCAAAGGCTGTCTTACCGTCCACCACGACGCGCAACCAGGAACGGCCTACCAGATTCAGGTTGACCTGAACTGGGCCGCTGCTTGCGCCTGGAGATGGAGAGGTTGACGGGGATGGAGACGGGGAAGCCACTGATGGTGAAACATCTGGAGACGGACTGGCGGTAACGGCGGCAGCAATGGCAGAGGGAGTAGAAGAGGGTGAGGGGATAGAGGAGGGTGAAGCCGCTACGGGGGATGGTGAAACGGCGGTAGGCGAAGGGGATTCCACCTCTGGAGATGGGGATGCGGTTGTCGTAGAGCGCCGTTCGGATTGGGAGGAAAGCTGGCTGATGCCGTAAACGATGATAGCGATTAACGCAATTCCGGCAGCGATCGAACCCACATAAATCGCGCTACGTCCTCGTCCTGGTGCAGAATTTGCCGGGCGTGACTCAGACACTGATGGTTCAGCAGGGGATTGACTGATGGGGTGAGCCGATGGTTTGGTCGGCGGCGGCGGAACAGGCGTGGTGGTGGTTGAAAAACCTTTGGCGATCGCTGAACCATCTAAACCCAAAATATCCGCGTAGCGTCGAATGAACCCTTGAATAAACACAGGTTCAGGCAGCAGATCCCCCCGTCCTACTTCAATGGCCCGCAGCAGACGCAACGGAATAAAGGTTTTATTAGCAACTTCATCTAGTGAGATGGCTTGCTCCTGCCGAACTTGATACAGGTATTCGCCAATCTCTTTTAGCTGTTCTAATTGGGTCGAATCTAACTTGCTCACTCTATCGTCCTTGATTATTGATCAGCCCTGAAGCATTAAACCCACTTCAGTGTTAAGTCTAGAGTTTTTCTGGAGAGAATCCCTCAGGTTTAAACCAGATAGGGTTTAGGGTCAATTGCTTACGCTGCCGCGAGTCGCATCGTAAGAGAAAATACCACAGTCTTTGGCTGGACTACAAAGCCTACAGGACATGTTTTTTAAGAAGGAGCTAGCGTTTCTGTAAATCTGCGAATGATTCCTCACAAAGGCTCACGATTTCGATTTGCAACTGTGAATGCGATCGCGGCTGAAATGGCGCAAAGTTATGACCTGTGTGTCGTATGGAGTACGATTTTGCTCGTTTGTCAAGTTCTGGCTGGATTCAGCAATCCTATAGCTGTAGCCAACCTTGTTAACGTAAATTCGATAGCCTGATTTTGCAAGCGCAACACGCTTGCAAAATCGGGCTTTTAAGAAGGTGGCGCGTCGCGCCACCCTCTTAAAAGCCCGTTCGTCGAATTCACGTCTTGTTAGGACATTGAAAACCAAAGAGGGTATGGGGGCTGCGCCCCCAGCCAGGGCAGGGCTGATCTATTGGCTGTAGAAAAAGCAAGATAGACAAGTACCGTTCTACTGCCTCTAACCCCTATGAGCCTGATTGAGCATCTCCAACAAATCAGAGACTTTCGCACCCAACCAGATTACCCGCTGTGGGTCG
>DATNPS010000040.1:0-8659 GCA_036703095.1 Crinalium sp.
CTGCCACAATTCCATTCTCAATTTTGCCTAAATTCCCAATGTATTGTCGCTTCACATAGTCTGTGTGATGTCCCTTCTTCCGGTCTCCTGTTTCATCAATGATCAAACTAATCCCTCGTCCGTTCAACACTCTCAGAATGAAGACTAATCGCTGTTGCCTCAGTTCACTACTACTCCAGGGAGCATCTGTCAAAAGGTGATGGAGGGATTGCTCATTTTCTAGTCCACACACTTTGGCAATCGCTGGGAGGGTTTTCCGTTTGATTTCCGAGAGCATTCCCACATGCAAGTGCTTAAAGGCTTCAAAACTTCTGACATCCGAGAACAGGGATCGATACCATTGACAATACTCATCAATAAATCGAATCGTGGGGTTGGGTTCTCTTAGCTCTACCATAGACCTATTCTAGCTTTCAGCCGTTGGAACTCATTATTCTCTCACTACATTGACAGAAGAGCGTTATACCGTTTTTATATGAAGCTGCGCCGAATTGAAAGGGGGTTAAGAGGGCAATGCCCCCTTCGTGGGGTTTTCACCCCTACACCCCCTCTCAATAAGGTGCAGCTTCATATTGAATTGGTATTAGTAGTTTTTCCGAAGATAAGAGTTTATCCGAACTTAAAAGAATTTACTGCCGTGAAAATTGAATAGTAAAAATCTTGAACCTAAGGCTAGTACTAGCCTTGGTAAATTAGCAGTAGGCAGTTATTAAGTTTGTCCTTAGGATCGTGGATTAAATAACCTGTAATTCTGGCTTTGCCGTGTAATTCCACTGGGATTGTAAATTAGATTGTGTCAAAGGTCAGAAATGAGATCTAATGAACTACTAGACCCAAGACACTCGTACTATGACTTTTCGACCTGAACTTCTTGATGAATTGCTCAAAGGCTATGAGAACCCCGAAGACCTATTGGGGAACGGAGGAATACTCAAGCAGCTCACGGCTGCTCTGGTGGAACGTTGTTTGAATGCGGAAACGAAAACCCATCTGGACGAGCAAAAGGTGGAGGCTGAACGCGAAGACAAGCCAGCCCGTAACCGCCGCAATGGCCATAGCAAGAAGACCATTAAAGGTGAGTTTGGGGAGGCTCAAATCAGTGTCCCCCGTGACCGCAACGCTGAATTTGAACCCCAGATCGTCAAGAAGGGACAGACCCGATTCGACGGCTTTGACGACAAAATCTTGTCCCTCTATGCCAGGGGTATGAGTACTCGTGACATCCAGGCTCAACTGCAAGACCTCTATGGTGTTGAAGTTTCAGCAGGACTAATCTCTAATGTCACCGATGCGGTTGAAGCAGAGCGTAAAATTTGGCAAAATCGCGCCCTCGACCCGATTTATCCCATCGTCTATTTTGATGCCATCGTGGTCAAAGTCAGACAGGACGGACGGGTTGTCAATAAAGCAATTCACCTGGCAGTTGGGGTTAACTTGTCTGGCACCAAAGAACTCTTGGGGATGTGGATGACCCAGAACGAGTCTGCCAAATTTTGGCTTCAAGTGCTAACAGAAATAGTCTATACGCAAATGACAAAAACGGGACTGTTCTCCTTTAGGACTGGTAGGAATGACGTAGCGAATCTCTACCTCTTCATGAGTAACCACCACACGGTCAATCAGAAGTTCAACCAACTGTCGCTTTTGTGCGAACGTTGCCTGCTCCAGTCCCTGTTTCACTCGATGGCAAAATGCTTCGGCACCTTGAACCAATTCCATAATTTCTATTTGCTGGCGAGATTGTGCTGCTAACTGTCGCTCTTGCGTTGCCAAGGCTCCAAGTTGGCTTTCAAGTTCTGCTCGTCGCCGCTGATACTCCTCTAAGGCAATCACCTCAGCAAGATAAGCTTGAGTCAAGCGTTCAATCTGTTGCTGAAAGCTCTTCTGAGCCTTCTGTAGAGTAGCACAACGTGCTTGTAACTCTTGTGGTAGCCATTGCCCATCTCGTAGCCTTTCCATAGCATTAGCAATTATTTCTGGATGCTGAAGGGTTATTACACAAGTCCTCCCACACTAATTCTTCTAACTGTTGTGCTGGTGTATATCTTGCAGAACACTCCTTTCCTTCTTTAAGTCGTTTTACTTGGTCTTTTTGCCGACAACGATAGTACTGATATTTTTTATTTCGAGTGACTCCTATACACCCTGCCTGACAACAGCCACAACTCACTAATGAGCGCAGTAAATAGTTATATGTCTTGTTGTTGCATTTTGCAATTTTCTGATTATGTTTCAACTTAACCTGCACCGTTTCAAACAACTCTGTGCTGATGATAGCCTCAATCTGCGTCACTAAAATCCACTCTGACGCATCTCTAGCCCGAGAGCTGCCTCGTTCTCCTACAGGTTTTAAGGGGGAGCGTCGCTGCCGAGCTGGAACACCTTGCTCACGATTAGCAAAGACTTGCCCAATGTATACAGGGTTCGTCAGAATTTGTCGTAGCGTACCGCCCGTCCAAGCTCGTTTTCCCCGTGGGGAGCAAATCTCTAAGGCATAAAGCCGCTTACTCAGCTGGGCTAAACTCATTCCAGGTTGAGCATAGCTGTTAAAAATCTCACAGACCACAGCAGCTTCAGCTAGATTGATTTTGACTCCGGTGGCATCTCGTGGATGTTCCAGGCTACTGGTGTATCCGTACGGAGGATGGGTCCAAGGCAGAAGCGTTCCCGCTTGCAGTTTCTGAAGCCGACCTCGCCGCATTCGATCAGCTATCAACGTTCGTTCATACTCTGCTACTGCCCCCCGGATCTGCAACAAAAGCTGGTCATGAGGGTCATCGCTCATAGGGCGATCGAGAAACTCTACCTGTACACCGTGAGATTGAAATTCCTCAATCAAAAGTGTTTGGTGGACAAAATTGCGAGATAAGCGATCTGGTGCAGTCACTAAAACTCGCTCGAACTTTGCCATTGACACAGCGTCGCGGAGTTGATCTAATCCAGGTCGCTTCAACCGAGCACCGCTATAACCGTCGTCTCGAAAAATTTGCTCGGATTGAATCTCCCAATTTTGAGGTTTGGCATACTGCTGTAAGCGGTCTAGCTGCTGCTCAATCGTCTGCTTTTGGCTTTGGTGTTGGGTTGAAACTCGGACGTAAATTGCGGTACTTATAGGGGGTTCTCCAGAGGATTGTTCTGCTGGCAAAACTCAGCCTGAAACCTACCTGTGTTCTTCTCTGGTGCAGGTGTCATTTGTATCAGCAGTTGATACGCCTGGTCCCAGCGTCGTTGGCCATCGTTCCGCTCAACACATTGTCGTTTCAAGCTCCATTTACGTTTCATTTGAGCTACTCCAAGACACAATTGTCTTCAGAGCATCGCTCAGACGATTCTAAGTTCGACGGTTTAACGGTATTCGGCTTCGGTTCAAGCTGAGATGGACACCACGCACAAAGCAAAATTTGTCATTTGTGATGGCGTTGTTGCATGAAGAGGGGTTGCGGTCGCACTTGCCCAGGCGCAAGACCTTCTTTGATGATTTGCGGGCGTTGACCCGCTATATGTATTTTGACAACTGGGATCATCTGCTCACCTTCATGCTAAAAGGTCTAGAGCTAGATATCCCGCCGAATACCAGCTAAATTTCCATACTGAGAATTGCTGGGAAAGTCATATGCAAGTTGACAAATTGCATTACGTTCTGCTGCACTCAACGGTTGTGCTTGAGTCTGGCAGAATCGGTCATAGTCCTCTTGCAGTTGTTGCTGTGAGTGCAATTTAAGTTCCCACTCCTGAGCTAGTTGGCGGGCAACTAACCGATTCTCAGGTTCCACCAATTGGTAGTGCCGTCGAGCACGATCTGCTTCAAAGACAGCACGTTCCAGTCGTTGTTGCCACAACCGGTTGAGTTCAGTCCGTTCTTGTTCTAAATGGCTGGCAGCAGACAACGATAGTTCCAACGTAGCAGGTTGTAAAGCTTGCAGCATTTGTTGACTGACAAATTCGTCTAGGTTCCGTCTGAAATAGATGAGAAGTTTGTATCTCATTCCTACTGGGATCATAGAAACGATTGGAAGAGTTGGTTAAATAATCTGCGTTTAATCCTACAGCCGTTCGTATTTCTCAACTTACTGAAACCTTGGTTAGAGGTGTTCTCTATTCCTCCATGGCTGACAGGTTTTACTCAGTTATTGGAGTTGATGAATTGTTTCCCAGGAGCAATTCCACCGTCTTCAGGAGAGAACTTTGCCCCATTTTCCTCTGGCTAGCTTGATGGAAGAGCGATAATGATCGCACCATCAAGCTATGGGATGTTCAAACAGGACGCTGCATCAACACGTTGACTGTCGATCGCCTGTATGAAAACATAAAAATTCAAGGCGCAACGGGATTGACCGTAGCTCAAAAATTTACCCTGAAAGCGTTAAGGGCAATTGACTATTGAAGCGATACGGATACTTCAGATTCAGCACCTTTACTTGATGTTCTTTTGCTTGATTTCTACATATTGGGACAGGTTGGGATATCCTCTCCCACGAGTAGCCTGGCAAGATTGGGTAATGCTTCACCGTAAGTTGGATGAATGTGAACAGATTGTTCCAGCACCTGCCACGTTGCTTTCGCTTCCATCAGTGACAAAAAGACATGCACAATTTCAGCCGTTTCGTATCCCACCAGCGTTGCGCCTAAAATCAAATTTGTTTGGGTATCGATCACCATGCGGTAGAAACCTAGATCGTGCCCCCACTCAATGCTGCGAGCGATATGCGCCATCGGCAGGGTGACTTCGCTGGCAGCAATACCCTGTTTCTGAGCCTGCTCTAGCGTCATCCCCACTCGACCCACTTAGGGTAAATACACCATTTGTGTAATCAACCTGCTTAACCGTCGTGTTTAAATGCCGTCCAATTCCATCTTGCTCAAATGCGTCTAAAAGTACAGCACTGACATCGGATTCTTCTTGAGCTAGCAGGCGATCGCCCCGCACAATCAATTCGGTTTGGTTGCCTAACCGCGCCATTCCCTGCCCTAACTCCAGAGCAATATAGCCCCCACCGACTACGAGCAACCGGGGCGGAAGCTGCTGCACATCAAAGAAATTGCGGTTGGTGAGATACGGCGTTCCTGCTAAACCGGGAATTTCAGGAAGGGTAGAGGATGTGCCTGTATTGATGACGATGATCGGAGCCTGCACTGTTACCCCGCCGCCGCTCACCGTTCGCTCCCCGATAAACTTGGCTTCCGCGCAAACGACTTTACCCCCTGCACTCTCTAACCGCCGTTTCGTGCCCTGATTAAACTGACCACGAATGCCCCGCACTCGCCCCATCACTGTCGGAAAATCAACTTCAACCTGCGCGTGGATGCCGAGCTTTGCAGCTTGTCGAGCGCGACCGGCGGCATGGGCAGTGGCTAAAAAGGCTTTAGACGGCGTACAGCCATAGTTGATGCAACTGCCGCCTAATGCATCGCGCTCAAATAAAACAACGTTCTTCCCTGCCTTGGCAAAATCAACTGCGAGTGGAACTCCACCTTGACCGCTGCCAATCACAATTAAATCTGCTGTTTCCATGGTTCCCTCTGTTGATAGTTGGTCATCTGTTTGTCGTGTCACTCGATCGGTCTTGCTGTAAAAACTGTTTGGGAGTTCAACGTTGTCGCGTTTTTGCATGTCCGATTGATCTAGACCTGCACGCGCGCTAACTAACGCAGTGATTTAAACGCCGTGCGGATCTCCTCAGAAAAGAGCTGCGGCTCCTCCCATGCGGCGAAGTGTCCGCCCTGATCCACTTCATGGAAGTAGATCAGGTTGCAATAGGCACGTCTAGCCCACGTTTCTGGCGCTTGATAGATCTCTCCCGGAAATACCGTGATGGCGACTGGAAGTGAGATCTCGTTGGTTTTCTGTGCGATCGCGTTCAACAGGCCGGTGCTGCCGTTCTCCCAGTACAGCCGAGCTGATGAAGTCGCGCTGTTTGTCAGCCAGTACAGCGTGATGTCATCCAGCACCTCGTCTTTCGTTGAGGATTTTTCGGAATCGCTGCTGCTTGTCCACCGGGCGAAGCCTGGATGCCCGAGCAGCCATGCCGCGAGTCCTACTGGCGAGTCTGTTAGCCCATACCCGATCGTCTGCGGTCGCGTGCCCATGATCACGGCGTAGGCTCGGTCTTTCTTATTGAACATATCGAGGGAGTCGAACGCCGCGCGTTCTTTCTCGGAAAGCCCCGTTGGTGCGGGGCCGCCACTGGCGAGTACTGGGGCTAGGTCGGGCGGTATTGTTGCGGGTAAGTTGATGTGGATGCCGAGTAATCCTGATGGTGCCTGACGCGCCATCGCGCTAGTGATGGGGGAACCCCAGTCGCCGCCCTGAGCAACGTAGCGGGTGTATCCGAGGCGCTGCATCAGCTCTGCCCAGATTTGTGCGATGCGATCGGGGTTCCAACCAGTGCCCGTTGGCTTGCCGGAGAAGCCGTAGCCGGGAATCGACGGAATAACCAGGTCGAAGGCATCCTCTGGTTGTCCCCCATAGGCAGTGGGATCAGTCAGTGGACCAATGACCTTTAGCTGTTCAATGATCGAGCCGGGCCATCCATGCGTGATAATCAAGGGCAACGCATTTGGATGTTTGGAGCGAACGTGAATAAAGTGAATGTCCAGTCCGTCAATGTTTGTGATGAACTGCGGCAGGGCATTCAGCGTTGCCTCAGCTTTCCGCCAGTCGTACTCCGTTCCCCAGTAACGGACAAGCTTCTGCATGGTCGTCAACTGCACGCCCTGCGATTGGTCAGTAACAGTCTCTTGGTCAGACCAGCGAGTCGCTGTAATCCGCCTGCGGAGATCGGCGATCGCCTCTTGCGGAACATGAACTTGAAAGGGACGGATGGCGTTATCTAAAACCTGGGCTTGTACATCAGTCTGGGCAGGTTGCTGCGCCAGCACATGGTTGAGTGGTGCTAGACACACCATTGCTGCCAAGAGTACAACGAGAAATCGTGAGAGGAAGACGAAGGCACGTGTAGTGCGGGCTGTGGTTGGGTCATGTACTTTTTTCAGTTTGGTCATGGTGTTTTCTCGTTGCTGTAAATTGTCCGTTCCACAACTCAGTCCCAACACGATCAGTAACCGTCAACTTCGGTGATCGCCCTTGCAAACTCTCGTGGCGCTTCTTGGGGCAGGTTGTGTCCGACTCCACCGCTGATGACCTGGTGCGAGTATCTGCCCGAAAATTTCGTTGCGTAGGTGTTGCTGTCGGGGTGTGGCGCGCCGTTGGCGTCCCCTTCAAGCGTGATGGTGGGCACGGTAATTACTGGAGCTTCAGCAAGACGCTTCTCAAGATCGTCGTACTGCGGTTCACCTTCAGCCAGACCGAGCCGCCAGCGATAGTTGTGGATCACGATCGCGACATGATCCGGATTAGTGAAAGACTCGGCACTGCGATCGAATGTTGCGTCATCGAAGTGCCATTGGGGCGAGGCAAGCTGCCAGATCAGCTTGTTGAAGTCATGTCGGTATTGTTCGTATCCAACGCGGCCCCGCTCCGTTGCGAAATAAAATTGATACCACCATTGAAGTTCAGCTTGTGGTGGCAGCGGCATCTGGTTGGCTTCAGGGTTGCCGATCAAATAACCGCTTACCGAGACAAGTGCCTTGCAGCGTTCGGGCCAGAGTGCTGCGATGATGTTGGCGGTTCGTGCTCCCCAATCAAACCCGCCGAGGATCGCCTGCTCGATCTGGAGCGCATCCATGAAAGCGATGATATCGATCGCAAGTGCTGATTGCTGACCGTTGCGGAACGTTTCATCGGATTGGAAGCGTGTTGTGCCATAGCCACGCAGATACGGGACGATCACCCGATATCCTGCTGACGCTAACAATGGGGCGACATCAACATAGCTGTAAATGTCATAGGGCCAGCCGTGCAGGAGGATGACTGGATAACCGTTTGCCGGACCCGCTTCAGCGTATCCAACATTTAAGACACCAGCAGCGATCTGCTTGAGTGAACCGAATGACAGGTTGGTTCTCGACTTTATCCGGGGTAGAATGGCTGGTTTTGTTGGGCTTGATTGGGCAATCGCAAAATCAAATCGACCTAGCTGTGTAGCAGCAACAGTCATAGCCGTAATGCTCAAAAAGCGGCGGCGTGGATGGTTGATTTTTTCCGACATATTTTCCGTCTTTTAAGGAAAGATGAGGCTACCCATGTGAGATGCATCGGTGTGCCTCAAGTGTAAAAACTCTGCGCCTAGTCCTGTTCACCGATCGTTTGGGCATAGGTTTTGCCATACGGGTAGAAGAGTTCTTTGCGGTCTTCCTGCCACGCTGCTTTTAGTTCAGGCGTTGTAATGTCCCAATCTAGTCGGCATTTTTTGAGAACAGCGCGCAGATCCTGGCGCAGCTCTTCGAGAGTCGGACGCCCGAAAAACCAGTAGCCCATGTAGATCTTGTAAATGACCAGACCCGGCTCCAGCACGATTGTGTAGGGGATCATAGGATTGTGGAGCGAGTCGGTGTATTCAGCGATATCGAGATCTTTTTGAATTTTGCGTCCCGCGTCGGAGAGGAACGGCCAGTGGGCACCCACGCCGCTGCGATATTCATTCGTCTCGGTGATGTTGTCGGTGCTAATCGTGACCAAACGGCAATAGCCGACCTCAATCTCACGATGAAGTTGAACCAATCCTTCAGCCTGTCGGCGATCCTTGGGGCAGTACCCACC
>DATNPS010000067.1:0-22683 GCA_036703095.1 Crinalium sp.
ATGGCTGAGTGACATTGTTGTCCACGCCTGGAATAATTTACCTTAAAGGAATAAACAAATTTCCTCCTAATTCTTAAAGGAATCGCAGCGACACTGCGATTCCTTTTGGTATTTCAAGGTGCGTATTTAATACTTACGTGAATTCGATAGCACGATTTCAACCGCCCGAAGGGTGGCTGAAATTGCGCAAAGTTTTGCGCGTTTATCGAATTCCTAAGAAAACGTGTTTCCTTTTCGTTTTCTCAAGGGAGGTAGTAGTGCGTTGCACTACTACCTCCCTTGTTGGAGACTCACATTAATGCTTAGGATCGCGAACAAATTAAAACCGAATTTTTAATTTTTGAAAGTGCGGCACTGCCGCACTTTCAAAAATTAAGTTTCGGGTTTTATTAAATCCACGATCCTTAGGAACAGCCGTTCGCCCCTTACAGAATAGTGATGTGTAGTGAACTCGATTTCAATCGGTATCACTTCAGCATTGCAAACTCACTCTTACTGACATTCACAACTTCATTGCATTTGGAATTCCTGAGATTTTCCTTACAGAACGCAGAAATATTCGCTATCGTTTCTATAGTTATCTTGACCATAGCGATCCAAACCGAAATGTGAACGGGGTGCAGGGGGAGAACCCCTGACTGGGAGCGAAGCCCCCACCCCCCTGCTCACAATCTATTTGTGAACGCTATACGTTGATTATCTACATCATTTCAGGCAGGACAGAGACCTATGGGCAGCAACGGTCACGGCCAACTTACTTACTCCACTCGAATTGATATTCCAGCAGATACTCGCATCTCGATTATTAATCTACTCAACCAAACGCTTGCATCCTCACTCGATCTCAAAACTCAAGTCAAACAAGCCCATTGGAATGTGAAAGGACTCGATTTCTGTCAGCTCCACGAGTTGTTTGATGAAATGGCGTCAGAGCTAGAAGAATTCGTCGATATGTTTGCAGAACGGGTAACCGCGTTAGGCGGTTTGGCTCTAGGCACCGCACGGATCGCCGCCGCCCAGTCGGAATTGCCCGAATATCCACTCGATATTGCGGCAGGCCAAGACCACATCGTTGCGCTGGCCGATCGCTATGCCATCTATGCCAAATCCCTCAGAAGCGGCATTGCAGCAACCGATGATCTCGGTGATGCAGATACGGCTGACCTTTACACGGAAGTGTCGCGGGCGATCGACAAACGGTTGTGGTTCCTCGAAGCTCATCTGCAAGCCTCCGAGCAAGTCGTGACAACAGACGGAGCCGCAGACGAGAAGAAAGCTAAGGCCAAGCACAAATAAACTCATGCTCTAAATCTCAATTAAGGTGGCAGGGAGCAGCTTTGCTGCTCCCTGCCACCTTAATTGGGGTTCTTAACCAGGGATGTAGCACAACAAGCGATCGCCCGCTGGGTTTATTCAAGTTCTCACAAAACGAAGGTAGCATTTGATACCTTCTTCACAGTTGCCATGTTATCGATAGAGTATTACCTGAATTTTCTCCGAAATTGGGTTTTTACCTATCTATGAATCTTGTTAAAGGCACCGCATTTATCTTAACCGCCTGCGTAATAACCGCTGGTATTGGATTATTAACTACAAAAACAGCTACTGCTGAAGATTACGAATCGTTTACCCTATCTCCTGGCTTCGAACCCAATCCCGCTGTAGGTACCGGACTTTCAGGTGGCACCCGTTTAGTGGAATGCGCAACTGGAGAAAGCAATGGGGAAACCACGATTCAGACCTATGTGGATGACGCTGATGCGCCTGATCACACCGTGACCCTAACCGATGAGATTCCCAACCTGAGCGCATCTGTTGAATCTGACGGTGATGTCACGCTGGTTGTAGAAGGGCCAGACGGCACCTTCTGCTCTGATGATGTCGATGGTTTACTGCCCTCTATCTCAGGCGATTGGCCCGCTGGCACCTACAACATTTGGATTGGGGATTTTGTTGGCGATAGTAGCGGCACCTATCGATATCAATTAGTGCTAACCGAGCAATAGATTAGAAATAAGTGAGAGCACCCGCGGCGCGGGTGCTCTCACTTATTTCTGAGTTCACGTTGAATTTATAACTGTAGCCACATTGGTTAGGACATTGAAAACCAAAGGGAAAGTGGAGGCTTTGCCTCCAGCCAGGGGTTCCACCCCTGCAACCCGTCCTAATCCAGATGGCTACAGCTGTAGCTAAAGTACAGACTTCACAAAGGCCGCCAACCGCTCTAGACCTGTTTGAATCGTGTCCAAATCGGTTGCGTAAGACAGACGGATACAGTCATCAGCCCCAAAGGCCACCCCAGGAACCGCAGCGACTTGCTTGGTTTCCAGCAAAGCACTACAGAAATCAAGGGACTTCATTCCAGTTTTGCCAATATTGGGGAATACATAAAACGCCCCATCTGGTTTAGGACAACTCAGGCCAGGAATCGAATTCAGGGTATCCAACACCACCTGACGACGCTTGGCAAATGCCGCCACCATTTCACTTACACAGTCTTGCGACCCTTCATAAGCGGCGATCGCTCCATACTGCGCAAACGTACAAACGTTCGACGTGCTGTGTCCCTGGATGGTACTGACCGCTTTAATGATGGGAGGGGGGCCAGCCAAAAAGCCAATCCGCCAACCTGTCATCGCGTATGTTTTAGCAAAGCCACTGCTGACGATGGTGCGCTCGTAGATTTCCGGGTTCACTGCGCCAATGCTCAAATGCTCGGCACCGTCATAGAGAATCTTTTCGTAAATCTCATCGGCCACAACCCAAATGTTATGCTCGACTACCACATCGGCGATCGCCCGTACCTCATCCGGTGTGTAAACCATTCCGGTTGGATTAGAGGGTGAATTAAAAACCAATAGCTTGGTCTTTGGGGTAATCGCCTGCCGCAATTGGTCTGCCGTCACTCGGTATCCTGCTTCGAGCGTGGTAGGCACAATTACTGGAACACCTTCTGCCAACTTCACCATTTCCGGATAGCTAACCCAATAGGGAGCTGGAATAATCACCTCATCGCCAGGATCAATGAGAGCCATCATCAGGTTAAACAGCGATTGCTTACCGCCATTGGTGACAATCACATTCTCTGCGCCATAGCAGAGGCTATTGTCGGTTTGTAGCTTTTTGGCGATCGCGTCTCGCAGCTTCGGCTCTCCGGCTGCCGGACCATATCGGGTTTTTCCCTGATCCAGCGCTGTCTTAGCGGCTTCCACAATATGTTTGGGGGTATCAAAGTCTGGCTCTCCGGCACTAAAGCTACAAACATCAATGCCATCAGCCTTCATGGCTTTCGCTTTAGCGTCGATCGCTAACGTCAACGACGGTGTTACCTGCCCTACCCTTGCTGCCAGTTTCATGCTTACCCCAGTCAACTTCAATACACCTCAACCCAAGGTCATAGTTATGGTGTAGCTTAATCCGGTATAAATCGGGTGCAAGTACTGGCGGAGTGCGACACTCGCACCCAAATTTATCCTTATAAATTAGCAACGACCATAGAAGATGAACCTAAATTATTCACGAATGAGACGCTACCGACTCATAGAATGCAATAGAGTCGGGAATAGCTACTGAATGTAGCTCAGAATAGCTTAATTCTCAAACCATTCCCACAACGGAATTCTTAAGGATAACGTTCAGTTATTCCGTAACCTATACAGCAGTCCGAAGTTCCTTAAGGTCTCGGATAAATTAAAAGCAAATTGCTAATTTTAGAAAGCGCGGCTGAGCCGCACTTTCCAAAACTAAGTTTCGGGTTTTATTAAATCCATGCTCCTTAAGAGCTATGACCTTACAGTTTTGCATTAAGATAGCCTCCTATTTTATAGGCAGGGCAACGTAGACGGATTGCAAGACACTCCCCCCGCAGGCAATACTGCTTGGTTAAGAATCCAATTTATGGTGAAAGCGAGCGGCAATGCCGCTCGCTTTCACCATAAATTGGGTCTTAGAGGGTTAACCGTTTGTCAGCAATTCTCATGATGTAACTCGGTATCAGCACCAACTCACCTGCTGTGAGCCTGCGCTGATATCGCAGATGCGTTTAGTACAGCCAAATCCGCGATCAGCTTCAAAATGAGAACAGCTGGAGATTTGTTGAGAAGTTTGAGAGTTTGACTGTAATTTGATACGGTTTATTACAGTTAATGTAGATGAACTTTACATTACTTGACTTTTGGCTCAGTTTTGCTCTGATGGGCGCTTAACATGCGACTCTAAAAGACATAACCTGATGCAATGGCTCGCTTTCGTCGTGGTTTGGCTGTGGATTAAGGTTTAAATCCTACTCTGTAAGGAAAGCAACTCATGCAATTTCTCTCGTAGGTACCTCCCCCAGATAGGCGTATCGACAGACAATAGAACAGTAGCAAGCAAACCATTAACAAGCTAATTTTCACTTTTGATTTAGGGTAGGTAGTTTCATGTCAATGACCGTTGCTCCAGAGCAGATCGAGCGGATTGTTGGAAATCAACACCACGATCCGTTTGAAGTTTTAGGTCCGCACCAGATTCAGCAAGACGGTAAATCCGTGTGGGTGGTGCGTGCTTATCTACCCAGTGCAGATGCAGCTTGGATAGTCTGTCCAGAAGAGCGAAAAGAATATCCAATGCATCCGGTGCATCATCCTCATTTCTTTGAATGCACTCTGGATGTAGCAGAACTGTCTAACTACCAACTTCGGATCAAAGAAGGGGATCATGAGCGAGTCACGTATGATCCCTATGCGTTTCGCTCTCCACTGTTAACTGATTTTGATGTTCACCTTTTTGCTGAAGGGAATCACCATCGCATTTATGAAAAGCTGGGTGCCCACCTGACAGAGGTAGAGGGCGTCCAGGGAGTTTATTTTGCCGTCTGGGCACCCAATGCCCGTAACGTCTCGGTGCTGGGAGACTTTAACTGGTGGGATGGCCGCAAACACCAAATGCGGCGAATTGGCAATGGCATTTGGGAATTGTTCATCCCAGAGCTGAAAGAAGGTGTTCACTATAAATTCGAAATCAAGAACCAGGCAGGTCACATTTACGAAAAATCTGACCCTTATGGATTTCAGCAGGAGGTGCGGCCTAAAACAGCGTCTATCGTCACCAATCTTGATACTTATGAATGGGGCGATCGCGACTGGGTCGAAAAACGCCGCCAAACCGAAACCATCACGCATCCCGTCTCGGTGTACGAAGTGCATCTCGGTTCCTGGCTACATGCCTCCTCTGCGGAACCTGCCAAACGCGCGAATGGTGAAATTGAGCCACCCGTCATTGTAGCCGACCTTAAGCCGGGAGCTAGATTCCTTACCTATCGCGAATTGGCAGAACGACTGATCCCCTACGTCAAGGAGCTGGGATTCACCCATGTCGAGCTACTCCCTATTGCGGAACATCCATTTGACGGTTCCTGGGGCTATCAGGTAACAGGCTACTACGCTTGCACCTCCCGCTACGGTTCACCTCAAGACTTTATGTATTTCGTAGACCAGTGCCACCAAAATGGCATTGGCGTCATCGTAGACTGGGTACCCGGTCACTTCCCCAAAGATGGGCATGGATTAGCCAATTTTGATGGCACAGCTCTGTTCGAACACGCTGATCCCCGCAAAGGTGAACATAAGGAATGGGGAACGCTGGTCTTTAACTACGCCCGCCACGAAGTACGTAACTTCCTGGTTGCCAACGCGCTATTCTGGTTCGACAAATATCACATCGACGGCATTCGGGTTGATGCGGTTGCGTCCATGCTCTATCTGGACTACTGCCGCAAGGAAGGCGAATGGTTGCCTAATCAATACGGTGGTCGGGAAAACATTGACGCGGCTGACTTTTTGCGTCAGATGAACCATGTCGTCTTTAGCTACTTCCCCGGTGCGCTGACGATCGCTGAAGAGTCAACGGCATGGCCAATGGTATCCTGGCCGACCTACGTCGGTGGCTTAGGGTTCAACTTGAAGTGGAACATGGGCTGGATGCACGACATGCTGGATTATTTCAGCATGGACCCCTGGTTCCGCCAGTTCCATCAAAACAACGTGACGTTCAGCATCATGTATGCATTTAGTGAAAACTTCATGCTGGCCTTCTCCCATGATGAGGTCGTGCATGGCAAGAGCAACATGATCGGCAAAATGCCGGGAGATGAGTGGCAAAAGTTTGCAAACTTGCGCTGTTTATACACCTACATGTTTACCCATCCTGGCAAAAAGACCATGTTTATGAGCATGGAGTTTGGCCAGTGGAGTGAGTGGAACGTGTGGGGCGATTTGGAATGGCATTTGCTGCAATTTGAATCACACGAAAAGCTCAAGAACTTTGTTGGTAAGCTCAATCAGCTTTATCGCAGTGAGCCAGCTCTTTACTCGCAGGATTTCAGCAACGATGGCTTCGAGTGGATTGATTGTAGCGACAACCGACATAGTGTTGTATCGTTTATCCGCAAAGCCAAGAATTCTGAAGAGTACGTTATCACCGTCTGCAATTTCACGCCTCAGCCCCATGCCCACTATCGGGTTGGCGTACCGGAATTTGGTTTCTATACCGAGCTGTTTAATAGCGATGCTCGTGAGTATGGCGGCAGCAACATGGGGAACCTGGGTGGCAAGTGGGCCGAGGAATGGTCATTCCACAATCGCCCATACTCCATCGATCTGTGTTTACCTCCGTTAGGGGTACTCGTGTTGAAAATCGATCGCGAGAAAACCAGGAAAGCCCTGGAATCCTAGCCCATTGCTAGCAAATTACTTGGTAACACCACCGTCTCAGTGGTAGCCCCAACTATCGAAACAGCCATGTTATAGCTCGAAACAGCCATGTTATAGCTGTATTCATTTAAGTTAGGACGGGGTGCAGGTGTGGAACCCCTGGCTGGGGGCGAAGCCCCCATACCCCTCTTGGTTTTCGGATGTTCTAACGGACATGATTACAGCTATAACTCGAATTCCATAGCAATACTTCTTGGTTAAGATGGCAAAAGCGATCGGCTTGGCCGATCGCTTTCGCCATAAATTGGGTTGTAGAGTATTAACCGTTCATTAATGTCACGTTAACGAACAGTCAACAGGAACCGGCCTCGTCCGCTTGAATCGTAGGAATTAGCAATAACTCGATATGTGCCTGTTGCTGGAAGAGTTGCTGTAATTTCAGAATTGTAGTTATCTGGGCCAACATCATCATTCTGATCAACAACCTGCTCATCCGGGCCTACCAAAATTAAATACGTGTCAAAATCACTGCTCTCTAAGGTGATGGTGACGCGTTGACCTTCAGTTCCATTAAAGGTGTACTCTCGATAAAGACTACCATCCGACTGAAGCACGGGAGCGCCAGGCCCTAAGACCCCCTGTTCCTGTAGAAGAATACCGCGCTGCCCCGGAACGTTGGGAGGAATTTGTCCTGTTCCCGGCGTGGGACGAGGAGTTTGTCCTGCCCCCGGTGTGGGCCGTGGTGATGGGGGTACCTGGCCCGTTGTAGGAGGTGGAGTAGCCCCACTACCAGCAGATGCTTGGAGGGTATATCGCCCTGTTTCCCCAGCCGAGTAGGTATTGGCAAAAATAGTATAAGTGCCATTAGAAGGCAAACTGGCCACAATTCGCGAATTGTTTCCACCTGCACCATCATCATCCTGAGCGATATCCCGCCCTTCAGGATCTAGCAAAATGAGATAAGAATCTATCTCTGAGCTGCTCATTTCGATCACAACCTGCTGTCCACTGCGACCTGTAAAGGTATAGGCATTGAAGTAACTATTATCCGCAGGCAGAATGTTACTGTTGCGGGTGAGGACACCATCAATTCGAGTACCATTCAACGTAATAGCTTGAGGAGGGCGGGTTACGCCTGGAATAGGAGGCTGCTGTGCTGTTGTAGGTGCTCGACCTTCCCGAACGGCTACCAAAAAGGGCTGAACCTTATCAATGCTGATAGCAAATCCAATGCCGATATTGCCTGTGGAACCACGCGGCGCAAAGATGGCTGTATTAACCCCAATCATTTCCCCCTGACTGTTTAGAAGGGGGCCACCCGAATTACCGGGGTTGATCGCCGCATCGGTCTGAATTAAACCACGATTAGTATCAATGCGGCTTACAATACCCGTGGTAAGCGTTCCTTGAAATTGCCCAAATGGGTTGCCAATGGCAAATGCCCGCTGTCCAACCTGAACTGTATTTGAGCGGGCCAACCGAACAGTTGGCAAGTTGTTTTGTCCAGAAATTCGCACAACAGCCAGATCCAATCCAGCCTCACCGTAAGCGATCACGTCTCCTTGAAACTCTCTACCATCGGCCAACGTGACTTTGACTCGTCGCGAATCACCAACAACGTGAGCATTGGTCAGAATTAAACCTTCAGGGCTAATAATGCTGCCGCTCCCTGTGCCTTCACCTGTGTCGATGGAAACCACAGCAGGACTGGCTTGTTGATAAACGCGGACATTCACGCTATCTTCAGCATCTTGAGCTAGCGCTTGATGGAGGGAAGGTTGACCAAACTGAGACAAATTTAAGAGATTAACAGGCGAAACAGCATCTAGCGTTACCAAGCTAAATGCTGTCCCAAGAGCGACGAGTCCTGAAGTTGCGAGGCGGCGAAATTCCATGTTCATCTGAGATCTTAAGTTGATTGCAACAGGCGGAGTACTTGGGAGAATTTGAATAAACAGATACTTTAGAGAGTTACCGAGATACTTATATAGATACTGGGTGATTAGTAGCAGTTCCGCTTATCCTTTGGCATCTTTAAAGCTTCTTCCCTAGAGTGACCAGGTCGTTGCTTAAACTAAACAGTCACAGTTACCAGGATAAATGTAGTTTTCAGGTTCATGGAAGAGAGTAGTTCGGTTTGCTGGGTGTCTACTGGTCAGTCATCACACCAAGAACTCTCATGATACAAATCATGGCACTGCCACCCTGGCGGTTCCCCCATGAGGATTGCTGCCACCGCGCCTCACAATTGCCGAGCTAGAACTGATACACGCAAGGGGCTGTGCAGTAGCCCTACACAACCCCTTGTACATACTGGTTGTAATACAAACTTTAGTCAAAATTTCCAGAATTATCGCGCTCATCGTCAGAATAATCGATGGGCTGATAATCAACATAATCAGACGGTGATTCTACTCCGGATCTACGCCGCGATGTAGGGTCTGACGATGGTCTTGGGCGTCTCGGTTTAGGTGAGCTATCGGAGTTGCGGCTAGAACGAGACGAGGAGCGAGATGGCCGATCTTCAGGAAGGTCATCATCCCAAGCACTCGGAATTTCTGAGGAAAAGTCTGGTCGATCGCCACGTTCAGGTCTACGTCTGCGGGTGCGATCGCCAGCATTGAGCGAGCGTGTGCTGCTACGGCTAGAAGAACGGCGACGCACATCATCCCCATAGTCATCCTGAGGTGAACGGCGATCGCTGGTACCACGAATGCGACGATTAATGGGCGATCGCTCATCCATCATCGGCAAATCGTCTAGTTCGGCCCGATAAACCCGACTCACAGGACGCTCATCATCCACTACTGGCGTTGTACGCTTTGCTTGTTCAGTGGCGACACCTCTCAGACGAATCGCCTCAAAGGCAAACCAAATGGTTGAACCCGCCAGCATAAACTGACCGAATTGTAGAATTGGGTCTTGCCGCCAGCCTTGAAAGAATAAAATGCCGCCACAAAGCAAGGCAACCGCCGCAAAGAAAATATCGTGATCGCGAGCGAGACCCGGTCGGATCGTCCGCAAAAAATACAGACCCGCCCCTGAGACCGCGAGAGCAATGCCCACAATGCTGCTCCAGCTAAGTCCGACGTTTACCATCGCTTTTCTCCGTAGACATGTCCTAATGCTAACGAGTTATGGCTCAGATTACCAAGTGGTAGGAAGCGCAAAATTCTGAAAGGCCTGAAATTTATTGCGGGAAGTGCAACATGGTCACACTCCCCGCAATAAATTTCAGGCTCTGTTTAATTTCTATTCTTATGTTAGGAGCGCTGAATTTTGTCTTTCTGGCTGATGAAAACGAGTCCCACAACGACGGGGATCACAACAATTACGAACCCTGCCAGCAAGCTGTATAGAAAATTTACTAAAGACGGTGTCATGAGTTTTAGAATCCTTTCTTGAGGCAACTTCTTCATTAATAATCTTATAGGTCTACTCATCTCTTGAGAAGCACTAGATTTTGCGAATTCTCTGAGATTTAATCAGCAAGCTCTCAGCCATCTAGGTCAATGTGAATGCGATAGCGCTATTTCAGCCGGGCGGCTGAAATAGCGCAAAACGTGCTCCGCGCGACGTGTGGGGGACGTTTTGCGAATTCGTCAAATTTACATTAAGCCAGGTTAAATGCGGTTAGCACTCAGGATCAGGGACAAAGGGCGTTAAAATTATGAGTAGATTTAGTTACAAAGCTTAAAGCTACACTGCCCATGACTGCTAGTGCGATCGCCACCTGGGTTTTAGCTCCTCTGCTGGGGCTGATGATTTTGCTATTTATTTTGCGAATTGTGCTCACCTGGTACCCCCAAGTTGATTCAACCCGCTTTCCCTTCAACCTAGTTTTTATTCCAACAGAGCCGTTCTTAATTCCGTTGCGAAAGCTTGTTCCACCGTTGGGTGGAGTAGATATCACCCCAATCATTTGGGTCGGTATTTTTAGCCTCCTCCGTGAAATTCTGTTGGGACAGCAGGGTTTATTAACGATGCTCAATCAGTTCTAATTCAACGTGAACTCGATTGCACTATTGAAGCCGCGTGACACGCGGCTTCAATACTGCAAAAAGATGCCCTACGCGTCGCGTAGGGCATCTTTTTCGCATTCGACGAATGATTAAGGATTAGCTACCGCTGTTAACCAGCACTTCTCCTTTCAACATCCGCTGAGCTGCATCAAGTAAGGCTTCTTCCAGGTAAGGCTTCGTGAAGTAACCTTTTGCTCCCAGTTGAATCGCCATTTGACGGTGGCGATCGGCCCCCCTGGAGGTCAGCATTGCGATCGGCAAGTGGCCCAGACTGGGATCTTTTTGGATGCGTGAGAGCAGTTCCAGACCATCCATACGCGGCATCTCAATATCACAGAACACGAGATCACACGGCAAGCCAGACCGTAGTTTTTCCCAAGCCTCCTGCCCATCGCGGGCTTGCTCGACCCGATAGCCAACTTTGTTGAAGGTCATGGACAACAGTTCGCGTACCGTAATAGAGTCGTCCACGATAAGCACAGTTGGTTCTGTCTTCGATTCGGGCACTTCGGGCGGAAGCTCGTCCTCGTCTTTTTCCCAGAGGGAGCTACCTGCTTCGCGACGAATCCGGCCCATCGACAGATCGATCAGTTCCAGAACGTCGGCGATCGGCATAATTCGCCCATCCCCTAGAACAGTAGCACCCGCTACCCCAATGGGTTTGGGAACAGGGCCTTCCAACTGTTTGATTACAATTTCCTGTTCACCCAACACCTGGTCAACTTGAAGGGCTAGGAAATTCCCTGCATTACTCCGCAGGACAACTACGGAAACAATGTCATCTTCTTGATTACCACCATACACACTACCCCGTCCCAGGCTGCGGTTGTACTTCAGCAGTTCCGATAGGGGCTGGAAAGGAAGGAGCTGATCGCGCCACTGAATGCAGGGCCGATCCTGGTCATCCCGCAGAATTCGTTCCTTGGGAACGTCCAGCATATCTTCCACCCCATCCATCGGGAAGGCAATGCGGGCACGGTTGCTGATGCAACACAGCGCTTTCGAGATACTCAGGGTGAGCGGTAGACGGATAGTAAAGGTTGTGCCTTTATTAATGGTGGAATCAATGTTGACAACCCCACGAATCTCATTGAGGCTGGTACGCACCACATCCATCCCAACGCCACGACCGGCAAAGTCGTCAGCTTTGTCTTTCGTGCTAAATCCGTGATGGAACAGCAGATCATACACATCCAGACGAGACATGGTTTCCGCTTCCGAAGGGGTAATCAACCCTTTTTCGATCGCCTTCCGCTTGACGATTTCCGGATCAATACCCGCACCATCATCGGTCACGGAAATAACCGTTTGGTTCCCTTGATGGAAGGTTCTTACCGTAATCCGACCCGTGGGCCCCTTGCCCCGTGAAAGCCGTTCATCAGGCGTTTCAATGCCATGGGTGATGGCATTGTTGACCAGATGCGTCATGGGGTCATAGAGCTGTTCCAGAATCATCTTATCGATCAGCGTCTCCCGTCCCTCAATGGTTAGCTCCGCTTGCTTACCACACTTGAGCGAAATATCTCGCACAGCTCTAGGTAGACGATCCGCCGTTTGAGCAAATGGCACCATTCGAGAACGCGTTAGACCTTCCTGGAGTTGAGTGGTGATCTGACGGAAGTTACGCGTTACCTGATCCGTTTCGTCCACCACAAAGTCGATGTCAGACGCAGACTCTCGGACTCGCACGATCAGCTCAATCATTTCTTGAGATAGCGTGTGGAAGCCCGTGAAGCGATCCATTTCCAGAGCATCAAAGCTCATGCCAGTCGCGTGATTTACCGGAGTGGGCGTATTCTGGGATGACATTTGATACGTTTTGCGGCTTGACAGAAGCGAACTCTCTAAAAGCGATCGCTCATACAAATCGCGCATCCGCTGTCCCACATCGCTTAACTGCTGAACCTGATACAACAAGTTATCCAGGAACTGCCTTAAGCGCTCTTCAGCCTGTTCTAAGCTGTTTCGGTTAACCACCAATTCCCCAACCAGGTTATTGAGGTTATCCAGGTTCTTCACCGAAACCCGCATCGTCTGGTCGCTAAGAACACCTCGCGTTGGACGATTTTTGTTGCGGTTGGCCGCCAGTGACGGTCCCCGTGCTCCCCGTGCTGTTGGTGGCCCACCTAAGGTTTGATCCGCGTCCTCTAACAGCTTCTCCAAATCATCGAAATCGCTTCCAGCGCTACGAGGTGGCGGAGTGGGCGGAGTGGGTGCGACTGCGCGAGGTTCGGGTTGATCGCCCAGCAGCGCTTCTAAATCTTCGAAATCATTCAGGCCGTCCGAACTAGGAGTTGACGTTGCTACATCTTCTGCCAAAAGAGCATCTAAATCTGCAAAGCCATCATCGCTGGAAACAGGTTGATGATCGATCAAAGATGGCGGGTCATCTGCAACACTGCTCAGAAGTGCATCTAGATCCGAAAAGCCATCTATATCATCATCCGCACTATCATCTGCACTACTGGACTCTAGGCTGGCCAAATCAGACTGCAACGGCTCAGATTCTTCTATAAGCAGCGCATCCAGACGGTCAAAGTCAGCACTATCATCGGTGCCAGTAATCTCTGATTCAGGAATATCAAGCGACAGATTGAGGCCGTCTGTGCTTTCATCTTCTTCGGATGTTGCAAAGGCATCATCCAGATCTAACGAGAGATTACCAAAATCGATGGAATCAAGACTGTTGTCAAAATCAGACGTCGTGTCGGTAATATCCTCGGTGCCAAAATCCTCAAGGTTGAAATCCTCTGACCCAAAGTCTTCTGCATCGAAGTTTTCGGTTTCGAAATCTTCCGCAGTCAGGTCTTCTGAACCGAAGTCAAGCAACATATCACCCAGATCGGATGGTTCAGCATCGAGATCCGTATTGATGTTCAATCCAGCATCCGATACACCATCACTCGCTTGAGAATCAAATCCTTCAAAGGGCGTCTCGTCTGAAGGAGCGATCGCCTCATCAGGTTGATCCCAACCAAAGTCCAGATCAACCAGGCTCTCAGCTGTATCAGCAGAACTCAATCCCAATTCAGCATCGGGGATAGATGCATCACTCAACATCGATGAGTCGTCATCAAGCGTTAAGCCAAATTCATTGGCCCCAAACAGATCATCATCCAGGCTGGAGAAATCTAATGCCTCGCTGCTGTCTTGGCTAGTTTCTGGGGCATAAGCGATTTCTGGCGATACTGAATCAATTGCAAGAGCATCGATTCCCTCTTCTACCTCGCCCAGCCCCATGACATCCGCTGAATCTCCGTCATCGAACAGGTTTGACAAAAACGTCTCATCCTCAACCGCCACTCCTGCATTGACCGATACATCGGGTGCGATAGCTTCCGGAACGTCTTCCTCTGTAACTTCAACTTCGTCTAACAGCGCAGCGAGATCCATCTCGATCGCCTCAATCGGGGCCTCTGTTGTATCCGTTACGTTGGGAAGCTCGGATTCAAAGGAGAGCGAATCTGAAAAAGACAGAAAATCGGGCGACGCTTCATCAAAGGACTCTGCCTCAAATAAGGACATGTCCTGAGGAAAATCAGCCTCAAATGCCTGGTCTAATTCGCTATCCGGGCCATTATCGTCTAGCAGCGCATCGGTATCGTCTTCATCCCCTAAGGAAAAATCTTCACCCGCGCTTTCTTCCAGTACGATGTCACCAAAGCCAGCATCAGCGTTATCCAGCGCTAAATCGCCGAAGCTAGCGTCACTCAGCTCCGCATCAGCCGTTTCTACAGCCAAGCCACTGCTGTCTGTACCACCATCAAAGTCAATAAATTGAAAATCATTAGCCTGAGGAAGCGGCTCTTCCTCCGCAAAGGGATCGGGGAGTTGGTCAAAAAAATCTTCCTCTACAGGAGCGATCGCCTCTGATTGAGATCCAATGACAGGTGGAGCAGCAACAAACCCTTCAGAGGAATCAGCCCAGAGATCGGTTGTTAAATCATCATCTGAGGCAGGTGGCTGGCCAGGTGGGGTAGAAGATGCGAGAAAAATATCGTCTTCAGCATCCAAGGCGGCCCAAGGATCAGCCACTGAGGCAGATTCGGATGAGGCTTCTTCACCTAGCTCTGTCAGATTATCGCTTTCAGCATCTTGGATAAATGAACTGATCAGCGCGTCATCATCGCTGAAATCCTGCAAAACTTCTAGACCAGTACTATCCAGATCATCTTGCTCGCTTTCCGAGAGAGTAAAAGGATTATCAAGGTCAGATTGGAAATCAACCGCTAAATCTGCGGTGTCGTTGCCAAAAAAGTCTTCGATTTCAAAGGGATTATCTGAAAGGGACTCTACTTCTTCAGATCCTAAAAAGTCTAAACTATCGCCTAACCCAGCTGATGTGATATTTGGCTCTGGATTTGTATCTGAGATATTTGATGGTTCAGAGACAGGCTCGTCTGAAGGCTCCGTCAGAATCAGCTCATCTGCATCCAAATTACCTTCTAAAGCACTATCATCCAGTCCAGCAAACAGCTCACTCAAGTTATCTAACCCACGATTAGCATCCGCATCTGTGGGAACTGCATCCGTTCCGAGAGCCAGTTCAAAATCAGAGGCCAGATCATTAGACGAACTGAAGCTTTCAAAATCAGAGGTCAGATCATTGGACGGATTAAAGCCCTCAAAACCAGAGGCCAGATCATCGGACGGATTAAAGCTTTCAACACTGGAGGCAAGATTATCAGAGGTATCAAAACTCCAGTCAGCATCCGTCAAACCTGACAGCAGGTCAGATGAATCTGTGGTCTCTGTTTCGCTCTCTAATGAGGCTGAGCTATTTGTGTAGCTGATTTCGCTAACATTCAACAGATCAGAGAGGTCTTCATCCTGATAATGTTCCTCCAAGTCGAGTTCTTCCAAACCCTCTTCATCAAATAGAAGATCAGAAAAGTCGCTGTCGGAAAAATCGCTAGAGGAATTGAGTTCAGCAACACTGGCGAAGTCTGCCGAAGAGTCGCTAATAATCTCCTCTTCCTGCCAGGTCATTCCCAGATCGGGAACTTCACCTTCAAACAAATCAGCTAGACTGTTTAATTCCGCAATCCCTACTTCTGGTCCATTTTGGTCAATGACTGGCCCTGCATCTACCGATGAGAAAGCCTGCCCTAAATCAAGATTCAGATCAGAGGGTTGCCCAGCATCTAAATCAATTCCATCCAGACCTAACCCTAAATCCGAGCTGTCATCGTCATCCATCTGGATGGCGGTTGTGATATTGAACCAATCCTCACCATCATCAGACTCATCCGTAGATGCAGAGGCTGCCGTTAGCGGCTGTTCTTCTGGCTCTAATTCAAATTCAATAAATTCAGGGATGCTGCTATCTTCTTCAAAGTCGATTTCTGCCAGCAGATTGGCAAAATCGTCATCCATTGCCATCTCTTCAAGCTCAGGTGGAAGGAGCGATCGCAAACTTTCACTCGCTTGAATTTCGACTGAATTGCCCGCTAAAACAAATTCCTGAGCTTGTTTTATATCACGAATCAGAATGGGAGCAAGCGTGCGATAGGTGTTGTCCGTATTAGAGACAGCTCTCCGGGCTACGTCTAGCAGCTCACACCAGCTCGGCAAATCAAACTGCTCACCAGCCCGCATGAGGGATTGACAAATCGTCTGAAGCTGCTGACGGCCGTTCGTATCATCTGCCTGCTTAAACAACTGCAACATTTCGCGCAGACGGGCGGGAACATCGCTTTTGAAAATAAGCTGAAGGGCACTTTCTTCTTGCGCAGCCTGACGACCAGAATTACCCGCTGCGACCGGAATAGGTGGAGAGGTTGTGGGGAATCCAGAAATCGGAATCAGCTCAACATCTTCTGGAGGCGTACCACCCGACTGGCTGACCAATTGAGTCAGATGCTCGTTCAGCGAGCCAAACACTGGCTCGACTTCTGCCATCACTTCATTGGCTTTGTCATCCGTTAACCCAAATGGCCCTTGTAATTGTTCTAAAAGCTCCTGTAAAGTATCAAATACTCTCAAAAACAAAGATTCAAGTTTTTGATCGACCCGAATTGGGCACTCTTTAAGAACTTTAAAGTAATCTTCTAAACGATGGGCGGTTTGCTGAATGCTGCCTAATCCAAGCATCGCGGCTCCACCTTTCACGGAGTGAGCCGCCCGGAACACTTCACTCACCATCTCCGGGTCTTCGATCGTGTTTTGCAGATTCAGCAACCCCTGCTCAATGGTATTGAGGTGGTCTTTCGCCTCCTCAATGAAATAGCCCATGATTCGTTGCTGTTGTTCTGACTGCATAGCAGTACCCCTCTACGTAAGGCGAGCGCTAGCTCTGTGACTGGAACTCTAATATTGGTAGAGCCAACTTGAGCAACCCAAACATAACGTGCTCCGTCTGTTGGGCATGATTAGCCCCTAATTGACCTAATGTACCCGATTCAACCTAAAATCCCATCAATTTTGAGTGTATCCTCTGAAAAGAATTAACTAATTTAAACCTTTTCAACCCGGAATCTTTCTACAGAAGCCAGCAGGTCTCGGGCAACTCCTACCAGACTTTGCAGTGAACCAGACACTCGTTGTGCTTCTTGGGACGTTTCTTGCGCCGTTAGCTCAACCGATTGCATCACCTGAGCGACCGCACGAGAGGTCTCCGTTTGTTCAACCGTATCAGCGGTAATCGATCGTACCAGTACGTCAATCCGGTTAGACACCTGAATGATATCTTCTAGCGATCGCTTCGCCTGTTCGGCCAGTCGGGTCCCTTCAATAACCTGTTGAGTACCCTCTTCCATCGCGGTCATTACAGAGCCAGTTTCACTCTGAATTTGCAACACGATTTGTTCGATCTCCTTCGACGCCTTGGCAGCCCGGTCGGCTAGTTGACGCACCTCATCGGCTACGATTGCAAAGCCTCTACCCGCTTCACCCGCTCTAGCCGCCTCAATACTGGCGTTGAGTGCCAGCAAGTTGGTTCGAGAGGCAATTTGCGAAATCAAGGCCACAATCTTGGAAATTTCCTGAGAGGATTCTGCCAAGCGTTTCACCTTGCGCGTCGTTTCTGCCACCGTTTCTCGGATTTGCAGAATACCGGATACCGTGCGTTCCACCGCTTCACCGCCCTTCAGAGCGGTTGTCGATGCAGTACGGGCCACTTCTTCCGCTTCACGAGCGCTTTCAGCCACCCGCTGAATCGAATCGGTCATCACCTGCACTGAGTTGAGCGTGACCGCCAGTTCTTCTGCTTGACGCAACGCATCCGAGGAGAGCGATCGCGCGAATATTTCGTTTTCCGTCGAACTCTTCGTCACCTGACGGGCAGCAATTTTTACCTGTTGCACAATTTCCCTCAGGTTCTGAATGGTGAGGTTGAAGGAGTCTGCGACGGCACCCAATACGTCAGCCGTCACCTCTGCCTGCACGGTCAAGTCACCACGAGCTGCACCTTCCACATCATCCAGTAGACGAATCACCTGACGCTGCAAGTCTTCCTTCGCCTGCTCTTGTTCTTCTGCTTTGCGCTGCGCTTCGCTGGTAGTTGTCAGGATGACTCTCGCCATCTGGTTAAACCCGGTTGCCAGTTGACCACACTCATCTTGCGAATACACCGCCGCACGAGCTGTCAGGTTGCCCTGAGAAACAGCATCAAACTGGGTTTGCAGATCCGCCACCGTGCGTTTAATCTGCCGATTGGTCAACCCACCCAGCACAAATGCAGTGCCAAACCCGGCGATTCCAGCCATCGCACTCATCACCCAGCCGGTGCTGCTCATATAGCCGTAGACGGTTTCACGCTGCTGTGGATCAGGAATGCTTCGAGTGGTAATCAGATTAGACGAAAAGCTAACGACCGCAACCGCAACCGCAGAGACAACCCCAGTGGCGATCGCCGTAATCAGGCGCTTTTGATCCAGAGGCGCATTTTCTAGGAACGCCAATGATCCTTGCTCAACCGTCACCTCAGGTTCAATTGTGCGGCTATCAGAGCGAGTGAAGGTAGGTAGTGAGTCTGAAGCACCCGCAATGCTGAAAATCTCGTCTTCACGGATAACCGACTGATCGCTCCCATCACTGAAGTCAAAGCCAACCTCACTGCTGGTCATCGATCCACCCGTTACCGGGGGTGAGGTAAATCCTGACCCTACCGACGGGCTGGTAAACCCGGCAGAGTGGTCAGACAAATCAAAATCAGGCAAACTGCCCAGATCGTCAAATTCATCAAATTCATCTAGAAAATCAACGCCGCTGCTTTGTCCTACCGCTCCCGACGAAGCATTGCCAGCATAGGAGGGTTCTTCGCTGGTGGAGAAGTCATTGGCATTGAATTCACTCAGGTCAAAACCATCGTCCTCGGAAACAAAGGTGCGATCGTCCTGACCATACAGGCTTTCGCCATAACCAGCGTTATTGTAATTGGGGCTATCTGAGTTAGCAGAATCTAAATCTCCGTAGTCAAAATCCTGCGGAGCGCTGGACTCAGCTTGAAAGTCATCTGAGGGCATAAATAGGGTTTCGTCTTCGGGCGGGCGAAAATTAACGGTTTCTGCTTGTGAATAATCTGCACCCGGATAGGAAGAATAGCCTCTATTGGAAGCATCTGACGCATTTTGAGAATTGAGATCGTCAAAATCATCAAACGCAGGGAAATTGTCGTCGAGAGGGGGAGTCGAGTCAAACGAGTTCGCGTCAGCCGAGGCAAAGGAATAGCGATCTGCCTGATCAGAGTAGCTAAAATCGGCCTCGCCTAGTGAGGGATCAACAGCAAAGGGATCATCTGTGTTCTCAAACGAATTGGTGGCGGAATTCACATAATCCGCATCATGGTTGAATCCGCTATTGGTGGCAAAGGGACTGCTGCTAAATGAATCTTGTGATGCGGATGGGCCATTGCCTGAATCCGTGAACATTCCAGCTTCATCAAAGTCGAGATCGGCAAAGTTAAAATCATCGTTTGCCTGCTCGGATGAGAGCTGCCAGCTATTGCCAGCACTGTGGTAAGACGATTGTGTGGCCGATGTGCTCTCAAAGTTGTCATCGAGATCGGCAAAATCGATTTCGTCGCCCGCTGAACCTTCAGCATCCGCAAACTGGCTGGCATAGGCTAGCCCATTGTTGGCGTAATCCACATATTCAGGGTCTTCTGTTAAGCCTAAGACGGCTTGATATTGATCGCGTGCCACCCGATATTGTTGCAACCCATAGCAGTAGATATGCCCTCGCAACAAATGCACGTTTGGGTCACTGGGGTATTCCTCAGCGAGGCGATCGATGATTGCAGCCGCTTCCTCATAGCTGCCCATCATGTAGGCTTTCTCGGCCCGTTGATATTCCTGCGCGTATTCAGTACCTGATCCCATTTACCTTACTCCTGCCCGTGCAAGTATGCGATTGTGCTATAGATTCATGCTGCCCACCGTGCTGACCGAAGAATCGACACCTGATCGAGCAGCCGAAGATGGCGATCGCTGCCGCCTCCCTGAAGCCATTCGCCTCGGAGGAAGGGAGCCATTCCATCTGGAACGTTTGTCGGCATCTGTAATTCTTCTATATCCAGCCAGACCATACCTACGATCCGGTCAACTGCTAAGCCTAACATGGCGTCTTGATCTTCAACGGCGATCACCGAAATTTCTGAACGGTCTGTGCTAAGGGGGGTGGGGTCCCCTAGAAATTGGCCGAGATCAGCAACCCAAATGACTCTACCCCGCACATTTAGCGTACCCAAAAGCAGGGGAGAAACATTAGGAATCGGCGTAATCCGGTCAGGTGGTGGAGAAATGACCTCTCGAATCCCGGTGGCAGGCAGGGCAAATTCATCTCCGGACGATACAAAGAACCGTAGATGTAACTCACCTTCAGGGCTCTCTAGTTCCTGCAACTCAGGAGCCTGATCCTGACCTCTGCCTGTTAAAAAATCCGGATTACCAATCATGAACCTAGACCTATCCTCGCAAAAGCTGTTTAACCGTACCCACAAGCTCAGTTGGCTGGAAGGGTTTTGCAATGTAGGCATCCGCTCCCTGCTTCATCCCCCAATACCGATCAAATTCTTCCCCTTTTGAAGAACACATAACCACCGGAATACTCTGTGTTTTAGGATTAGCCTTTAGTTGACGGCAAACTTCATATCCGTTCATCCGAGGCATCACAATATCCAGCACCACTAAGTCGGGGCGATGACCCTGAATTTGCTCTAGAGCTTCGACACCATCACCCGCCACGGTGACATTCAGACCACTCCCTTTTAGCAGGTCTGTAATCATTTCCCGTTGAGTTACGCTGTCTTCTACAACTAAAACTGTACTCATAATGTCCTATTTGCTACCCAAAAATATTAACGGGGAAGCCCCTCGAATTTGCCTCTATGCCTCGTGAGTCTAAAGTAGAGTGTTCATTTATTAATTTTCAACCGTAGGAAACAGATGGGGTAGAAGCTGACTCAGTGATATCAATTTCTAGCTCATCTTCCAAGGCTTCTGCCAATAATTTTTCAGGTTTGGGGCAATTGGGATCTCCTAACCCCACATATCGCTCGACCAACATTAACAATTCACTCTCTCCAAAGGGCTTTGTCAGGTAGTCCGTTGCGCCAACCATGCGAGCCTTGATGCGGTCAATAAACCCATCTTTTCCAGTCAACATCACGATCGGAGTTTGCCGAAACGCCGTTGATCTTCGCAGCATAGCGCAAATTTCATAGCCATCTAGCTCTGGCATGGCAATATCGCACAAAATTAAATCAGGCTTGAGCTGAAAGACCAGACTCAGTGCCTTGAGGGGGCTACTAATAGAGGTCGCCTCATACCCATGCCGATTCAGAATATACTCTACAGCCTTACGAATCGTTGCTCCGTCATCAATACACACAATCCGAGGAACTTTGTGAGGCTGTACGAAGCTAAAGTCGCGCTTGCCTGAAGCAGCATCTTCGGGAGGATAAAGCAATTGCACCAGACTTTGCTGCACATAAGGATAGATAGCTTTGGCAACCGTCAGAATATCTCGATTCAGGTAGCGAGCGATTTGCCGAATTGATGTCTTGCCGTCAGCCCAACGTTCCAAAGTATTAAAGGTATGTTTGGGCAGGGTTTCTCGCAGTTGATCTGGGTTAGCAATGATCGGGCACTGGTCGGGAGATTGCAGATGGGGGTGAAATTGCTTCCATTCCTGAATCTGCTTCATGATTTTCACAATGAGGGGACCGACCTCTAGCGTCATGAGCTGAGGGGATAAGGCAGGCCCAACTTCAAAAATGAAAGTGCCCTGGTGCAGGCTCAGTAGGTCAAACAAGGTTTCCTGAACCATGTTTTGCACGATGCTGCGGCCCTGAGCAGGGGTCAGGAGATGATTTTCTAGCAACGCCCAGAGATGACCATACTCTGGAGCATTAATTGTGGCGATCGACGAAACACTGACTTGATCGAGTGAGGCTTCTAGTTTATAGCGATGGAGATAATCGCGCAGGCGAAATAGATTGGAGGCAGTGTCTCCAGCGTAGATAATCTGGCCATTCAGGAAGAAGACAAACCAGGAGCGACTGGGGAGCGTGTGAGAGGGGCGATCGCCTCCTACCCCACTCATTGAAGGGCCATACGCTTCTACAAACAGCTCGCCTGTCCGTTGCCCTAATTCAATGAGCTGCAAAATGCTGCGGATATCTATTTCGTTTAACTTGCCCTGCATGTAGCCACAACGCTCTCCTGAAAACAGCTTGAATCGAGATCAATAGTCATTGGTCTGCCGAATTTAATCTCGAGCCTACGGTTTGCCGTTGAGTGAGTGATAGACCCAGCCTGCGATTCTGAAATCTCTCTTGAGCGAAAGGCAGCAACGTATACTGTGATCCCAAACGTTCACTAACTTGTACAGCCCCCTGACGACTCCCAAGGTTAAGCCCACAAAGAACTCGCCACATGTCATACCACTATAACTCTCTCCTAAAGTTTGAATTTAAAAAAATTGATTTTTGCCGTAATTCCTACTTCAAAACCAATTAGGGGTTTGGG
>DATNPS010000074.1:0-17680 GCA_036703095.1 Crinalium sp.
GCAATTACCCACTATCCTAGCGGGTGTTGGGAGGAAAAGGCAGGAGGCAGGAATTTGGGAAGAGGGATAAGGGGGATTGTGTGTGGACAAGGGGGACAAGGGGGATGGGGAGGGTGGAGAAGATGGGGAGGATAGGGAAGGTAGAAAAGATGGGGAAAATCGATCTCACTGCTTCCCCTACACCCCACACCACATTCCCCATACCCTATCTCCTGACTCCTGACTCCTGACTCCTGACTCCTGATTTCCGAAAATTACAGAAAAAATACAGGAAGAATTGTTATGAGATTCTTATTTTCAGGGGCTGTCTCTACTAAAATCTTTCGAGAATCTTTTCGTGCAGGGTCTACATCGGTTTTTAACGGTTGGCGATATTTAGTCCTAATCTAAGCGTTTGCGCCTTACCTCTCCCCATTCCCACCCTTGTCAGGGAGGACTCACTTGATGCCATTACTGAATCTCATTTCATTTATCGGAATTTTTGCGCTATGTGCGATCGCCTGGTTTTTTTCAGAAAATCGCGATCTCAAGTATTTCCCCTGGCGAGTCACAATTTGGGGAATTGGCTTGCAGCTTGTTCTGGGCTTTTTAGTCTTTTGGTTTCCCCCCACCAAATTTATTCTGAATGCGTTTAGCAAGCTTTTGGACAGTATTTTTATCGCTGCTGATGCTGGAGCACGGTTTGTCTTTGGGCCAGCCTTAATTCCGCCGATTGGGGAGATTCCAACACCGGGTATTGGCACTATCTTTGCATTTCGGGTTTTGCCTACGGTTATCTTTTTTGCCGGATTGATGGCTCTGCTTTACAACATCGGCGTGATTCAACCGATCGTAAATTTCTTTGCCAAAGTATTCTATTCGGCTATGCGGTTAAGTGGAGCTGAATCGCTCAGCGGTGCAGCCAATATTTTTGTAGGCATTGAAGCGGCGATCGTCGTCAAGCCGTTCCTGGCCAAAATGACGCGCAGTGAGCTATGCGCGATTCTGGCCTGTTGCTTTGGCACGGCGGCCTCTTCAACCCTCGCCATCTATGTCAGGGCCTTGCAGGACGTTTTTCCCAATATTTTGGTGCACTTGGTATCGGCCTCGATTATTGCGATCCCGGCCTGCTTTGTTTTATCGAAAATCTTAGTCCCTGAAACCGAAGTTCCGCTTACAGCCGGGGGAATTCCCGTCGAAAGCGCTACTGAAACCGTAACTACGGTTGATGAGGATGGCGTTCCGACCGAAACCGTAGCGGGCGAACCGCTTGAGCGGATGAGTCCTGTGGATGCGGCGATTGTCGGTACGCTAGACGGGTTAAAAATGGCCGTAACGATCGCTGCCGTCCTAATTTTTATTCTGGGAATTGTTTCGTTAGTCAATCAACTGTTTGGGGGATTGGCCAGTCTGCAAACCTCGGATAATGCTCTCCTGCAACCCATTGGTGCCTTTTTTAGTATTGTGACGCTTGAAAATATTTTGGGCGTTCTGTTCTTGCCGCTGACGGTTCTGACGGGTGTTTCCTTTGAGTGGAATGAAATCTGGACATCGTCGGTGCTGATTGGCAGTCGTCTTCTAAAAACGGCGATTCCTCCTTATCAACAGTTAGGACTCTTAGGTGCTCAGGGCTTGGTGTCCGATCGCGTGATTTTGATTGTGAGCTACGCGCTCTCCGGCTTTGCTCACCTGGCGTCGGTCGGCATTTTTGTAGGAGGTACGATCGCCCTCATCCCATCTCGCCGCAAAGACATCTCGGAATTAGGCTGGAAAGCCCTGTTTATCGGCACATTAGCCACTATCATGATTTCCTGTGTAGCGGGTGTGTTTGACACGGGCGATGCCAGCATTTTAGGAGAACGGAAAGCGCCCACGGCACCCATTACGGCACCCGCCAGCCCAGGAGCAACGACTCCTGGAGTACCATCTGCAAGCCCAACCGTCACTCCACCTCCACCTCCCACAACAGTTCCCCAACTCCTTACCCCAGCAGCCAGTCCCTCTCCCTAAGTTCTGTTTTAGCCCTTACATCCTGAACTACTGGACTTTAGACTAATTATTCCTACCGCGCCGCGAAACGCTCTCGCAGGGAGCGTTTCGCGGCGCGGATCTTTTCTTGCGCATTGTGCGGTCAAAATGTGCAAAAAAGTACCCTACGCAACGCGCAGGGTACTTTTTTGCACATTTGTTGAATTCACATGAGTGTTGACGTCTTTCCCAGCACTCAGCACTATTCAGTGATTACTTCGTAACCTTTACGCCCGATCGCCGCACCAGCGCATCGGCGGTAACGGCTAGCAGCAACACGGCACCCTGAACAATGCTTTTAACGCTTTGATCCTGGTTGAGCAAATCCAGCCCGTTGTCCAGGCTACCGATTACCAAGGCACCCAAAACCACTGCCCATACAGAACCCCGTCCACCAAACAAGCTGACGCCTCCGATCACCGCTGCCGCGATCGCATTTAGCAATAGCGTCGAGCTAATCTGAGTCGCCACCGCTGTACTGCGGGAGGTCAGCATGATTCCGGCTAGAGCGGCCAGCGTAGAGGCCAGCACAAACACAGACAGCTTCATACCCACGACGTTAATGCCTGCCCGCCGTGCGGCCTCTTCATTGCCGCCTACAGCATACAGGTGACGTCCAAAGCCCGTTTTGCGTAACAGCAGCCAGAACGCCACAATCAAACAGAGCGAAATCATGACAGCCTGAGGCACGCCCTGATAAGACTGAAAGAGGAAAACCAGGATAATGGCGATCGCCGCTGCAATGACAACTTGCGCTAGTGCTTGAGACGAGGGCCTTAGCGGTAAACCCGCTTCCGTCCGCCGCCGCCGCTCGTACCATACGCCCAGAGCATAAAGCGCCACCAAAACCAGCGGAATACCCCAGCCCAGCGCCGGAGGGAGATAGGTGGGAGCCAGCGATCGAATCACGGGATCACGCACGATCAGTGTGGTTTGCCGCCCCAACACCAGCAGCAGGAATCCGGCATAGCCAATCGAGCCCGCCAGCGTCACAATGAAGGACGGCACTCGCAGCACGGCAATAAAGAAGCCGTTAATCAGGCCAATCAGCGCACCTGCACCCAATCCAGCCAGCATGGCCAGCCAGGGGTTCCAGTTCTGATACACCGAGACGACGGCCATAATGGCCGCACAGGCTTGCGCGACCGCTGCCAGACTGAGGTCGATCTCACCCAACAGCAGCACCAGCACGGCGGCTACGCTGAGAATGCTGATCACCACAATTTGCTGTGTCAGGTTTGACAGGTTGCGGGCTTGCAAGAAGACACCGCTAGTGGTCACCTGAAAGTAGATGGTGATCAGTGCCAGGGTTAACAAGACTGGGATAAAGCCCAGGTCTCCCCGCATCAGCGATCGCAAGCTAAAGGTAGGCCGCACCGGAGGCATTGGAGCTTCCCCAGCGGGCACCAACCCCGTTTCTTGGGGTTGCTGAGGAGCATCCTGATCTAAACTTTTCATAGTTTCTTCCTAACAAATGGTTGGTAAGTGAGAAACGAAACCTTTAAAGCCCTGCGCCGCCCGCGCAGCGGACGGCGCAGGGCTTTAAAGGTTCAGGTTTTTAGTTAAGCTACTTAGCGGTGAAGGTTGCGCTTAAGCAATATCGTTGGCGCTGACAGGGGCATCTGAGCCTGTGATGGCCGCAACTACCCGATCTCGTGGAACGTTGCGAGTTTCAAACGTGCCCGCTCGCCGTCCCAGACGCATCACGATAATGCGATCGGTCACTTCAAACACATCATGCAGGTTATGGGAAATCACCACGACCGCCAGCCCGCGCTCTTTCAGCCGCAAAATCAGGTTTAACACCTGACGAGTTTGAGCCACCCCTAAGGCCGCTGTAGGTTCATCCAGCAGCACGACTTTAGGTTCACGCAAGATGGTTTTAGCTACCGCAATGCACTGCCGCTGTCCCCCAGAAAGAGCCGCAACGGGCTGGCGTACCGAGGGAATTTTCACATCCAGGGTTTTGAGTACCTCAATGGTTTGACGCTCCATCTCGGTCTCATCCAGCACCTTAAGCAAACCGGGAATCAGGGGACGATACGCTTCTCGCCCTAACCAGAGATTCGCGACCACATCCAGGTTGTCGCACAGCGCTAAATCCTGATAGACGGTTTCAATTCCCAAGCGGGTGGCATCTTGAGGACTCTGGATCGTAACTTTCTGGCCATCGATCAGAAAGTCTCCCTCATCGGGAACGTAGGCTCCAGACATAGTTTTGATTAAGGTCGATTTGCCTGCTCCGTTGTCGCCTACCAGGCCCACGACTTCTCCGGTATACACTTCAAAATCGACGTTTTTGAGCGCCTGAACCCCACCAAATGATTTGTTAATCCCCGTTAGTTGCAGCCGAGGGACTCTGCCATTGGCCGCCTGTTGATCGGATTCGACTGAAACTGAACTGTCTGTCATTGCAAGTTAACCCCTCCGCCTAGTTAAGTAGTTGGACATGAAAAACTCTAAAGGGTGTGTGCTGCGCCCCTAGAGGGCGCAGCACACACCCTTTGGGGTTTTGTCTTTAATGGTGTCCATGTCCTTAATGAATGGAAAATCAGCTGATGAAGGAGCGATCGCCCCTCCACCAACCTGAGATTGCGGCCTGTTAGATTACGGGCAAATGCCCCCGGCACCTGCGGGTAGCCCCTGGCACACCTGTTCCTTGGTCAAGAAGCCATCTTTGATCACCGTATCGGCGACGTTGTTTTTGTCCACCACAATCGGGGTTGCCAGCACTGAAGCAATTTGCCCTCCCGTCACATCCGTTTTGCCATTGACAATGGAACTAGGATCAGTGCCCTGACTCAATGCTGCAACTAACTTCGCGGTTGCACGAGCCTCTTCGATGATGGGTTTGTAGATAGTCATAGCCTGGTCGCCCGTGAGGATGTTTTGAATCCCCGTTAGGGTGGCGTCCTGTCCTGTCACTAAAATCTTGCCGTTTAAGTTTTGCGCTCTCAGCGCGGCGATCACCGTGTTTGCCATGCCGTCATTGGCCACATAGGCGATTTGCACGTTATTCGTTTCTTTGGTCAGCACACCTTCCATCAAGGATTGGGCTTTGGCGTTATCCCAGTTTGGCGTGTATTGGTCAAAAACTAGCTTTAAGTCACCGCTGTCAACCAGAGGTTGCAGTTTGCTGAGGGCACCTTCCCGAAACAGCAGCGCGTTGTTATCCGTTTGCGCTCCGTTGATCATGACCAGATTGGCTCCCTTTTTCAGGCCCATATTGCCAGCCTTGTACTGGTCAACGATATATTGGCCTTGCAGCTCACCAACGCGCTTATTGTCGAACGACACGTAGTAGGCCGTATCAGTGTCTTGAATCACGCGATCGTATGCAATGACGGGGACGCCGCTATTCTTGGCAGACTGCACGATAACCGATGCTTTTTCACTATCGTTGGGGTCTACGACCAGAATGCAGGCTCCCTTGGTGAGCGCAGCTTCGGCCTGGTTTTGCTGAGTATCCGCACTATTGTTGGCGTTGGAATATTGAATAACGGCACCGGGCAGCGCAGCCTTAATTTCCTGCTCTAGCAGGGGGCGATCGTAGGCTTCATACCGGGCTGAAGAGTCTGATTCAGGCAGTAAAACGCCGATGTTGGTACAACCCTTTGCCGCCGTGAACTCGGTGGTTGCTCCCGCCGACGCTGTACTTGCATTATTTGCATTGGGTTCGGATGTGCCGGCTGTGTTGTTATTGTTGGCGCAAGATGCCACCAGCAAAACACTCAAAAGCGGCAACCAGTAGCGGAATGCACGACCAAGTTTGACCATAAAACTGTCCTCTTTGTTAATCTCCCTGAGTGAATGAAATCGTTTTGGGGAACTGGCGCTATTTCAACGGGAAAATTTCAGTTCTCCAAAAGGGCAAGCATTTAGGTAAATAGGGTTCTATTAAGTGCTAAATCGTACATGTCAAACGGAGTGGGGCGATCGCAAGAATTCATCCGTTTAAGATGCAAGCTGCCTAAGGATTTCTCGGCCTCTTAGGAACATGGATAAATTAAAACTAAATTCTTGATTTTGGAACGTGTGGCAGAGCGGTACGTTCCAAAATTAGTCTCAGGTTTTATTAAATTCACGATCCTTAGTAGAGGGCATCACGATACATAAATTGCGCCGTTAATCCGAAGTCGGGGACGTGATTTTGGGCAGACCAAAGGAGGGGAACGAAATACTTCATTCCACCCAAAATAGAGGATATTCAAACATGAATACCTCAATTCAAAAACCACTCTTGAGACGAGTTGCCTCTAGACGCAATAGCGACTTCCGAAATACTTAAAAAAGCAGCTGTAGTGTGTAAAAGAAAGAGCAATCTCAAGTGGCACAACAGTTTGAGCGGCAAGAAACCAGCTTAAAATATCTGGCGATCGCCCTTCAAAGCTGAGAAAATTTACAGAAATTGTGTTTGATTAAACGAAGTGGGAAATACGAGTCTCAGAAGTCGTGTTCAAAGGAATGCTCTAGAATGATGAGCCAAATCTGTTAAGAAATTCTGAAATTTTCTAACCTTAAAAAGGGCCTATGAAGTCTTGAGGCTGTTACTAAAGTGGCAATTGCGAAAACAGTTAATGACCTTCCTTTTAATACATCAACAGTTACTTTTTTAGACTGCTTCTACTCTTGCAGATCTGATTTCCTCTTGTGTTTTGAGCGCAATAAAATGTAACAGCAGTTACAAGGAAAACTGGCTGTCTAGTGTTTGTGATAGCTGTCGCTAATAGATATCGCTATATTATGTTGAGCTACTTATTTTCAGGTTGAACGGTTCCTTCGTACATCAACACCTGGTTCAACTCATCCTTCACTGCTCGAACCCGTTCCACCACCCCAATCACGGTTCCATCCTGCTGTCGGATTTGGGATTGCATGGAAATTGCATCTGTCGTTTGGCTCAGCCGATTCTGCCATTCATGGTGATGTCGTGGGTCTACGTAGACCTGCTGCCACATATTCGTGACCCCGTTCAACAAAGTAGTGGGCGACTCGTACCCATATAGCTCTGCTAGCGCTTGATTGACTCGCAAGTAGCGACCATCCAGAGTCGCTTGAAATACGCCATCTTGAGCATTGTTGAAAATACAAACGAGCTGACCTGCTGCCGCCTGTCGGCTTTGTCGCTCTTCCTGAGGCGTCACCTCTGGGTGAGAAGGCTCGTTTGAGCGTTCTTGCTGGAGATAGTGCTTTACCCGTTCCAGCACAACATTCATCTTGAAGGGTTTGGCAATATAGTCGGTCGCGCCAAATTCAGCAATATTCGCCTGGGCCGAGAGGGTATCTAATGCACTGAGAAAAATGACTGGGATCGCCTGGGTGCTGGGCGATGTTTTGAGCTGTCGATAAACCTCATAGCCATCCATATCGGGCATCAGAATATCCAGAAGAATCAGGTCAGGTGGTGCTTCCTGCACCGATTTCAGGGCCAGTTCTCCGCTCAGTGCGCTTTGCAAGTCATAACCCAGGGGCTTAAGCATGGTGAACAGCAACCGAATATTTTCGGGCATGTCGTCCACCACTAAAATTCGTTTGGCTGATGATTGTGGCTGGCCCCCGTAGCCAAGCCACCAAAACAGTTCCGTTTCCAGGGTTTTGAGCGGCTGAGATTGGCGATCGCCCGTTGCCCAGCGCTTCTGATGAGCCAGTACGAGATGCTCGATCCGCAGCACCACAGCATTGGCTAGCGATCGCTCTGGGTAAATCTGCGTCAATACAGCATCGAGATCCGGCGGCACACCGACAGGTTGTTCTGTACTCACGCTGAATTGCAGTTGAGCCGATTTCTGACGCAGTAGTTTACGGATGTAATACGAGAATGTCGGCAATATCTGAAGACGCTCAGGCTCAAAGGCCGAGAGTTCTGCCGCATGGGAGGGAGTAATAGACATAGTTCGACAGATTCAAGGATGTGAGTATTGCCCAACCCAGGACTTCTCAACCCTTCCGGATGAGTATAGCGTCGCAACTGAAAATTAAACGGGGTTTAGGGTTAGACCCTTTGGCTGGGGACTTCTCCCTGGCCGTCCTGTTCGCAAGCTTGTGGACGTTATAGATGCATCAATGTACCGTAGCCTTTCTCATTGTGGAACCGATTTCAGATTTTGCCTTGATCAGAGACATAACGTCCCAATCGGCAGAATCAATTCACCATCGGTAAAAATTCCCCCAGCGATCGCCGCGATCAACATCGCAATAAATTTTTACATCAAAAAATTTCTGGAGCCGCAGCTCATTTTTGTGAAGTACTAGTGGCCTTCTAGTAAACCTTTATCCTTTTTTCACAGGATTTTCGGATTGCCCGATGACGGCTGGTATACAATCAAACATATAGCGTCTGGAAGTACGATTCCAAAACGCTTGGTGCGCTACCAGCCTGAAGACAAACGTAAAAGTTTTCTGCGCGAGCTGAGGTTGGGTCGAGTTTATAGCTTAGATCGTTAAGCCTATGAATACCCCGATCTAATTAACCTCATCTTGTGAAGGGGAACTGTCTTAATCTCAGGAGACTAGCGTGCAGAGGAAGCACTATGACCAAACAGAAGCCTTGGCGATTGTCTCGTGATAAGAGGCCGACAAAGGGTTGTGGCTGTCGTGCTCCTCGGTGGGTGCGTCATGTGCTGCTCATTGGATTGAGCAGTCTTTTAGTCGTGTTTTGCTCGTTGATCGCTCAATCCCCCATCTATTCAGCCTTACCCCCCCAGAATAGCCAAACCCAGAATAGCCAAACCCAGAATGCCCAAACCTTAAACGCTCAAGGACAGCGCTATCTAGAGCAGGGGAATCCTCAAGCGGCGTTAGAGAGTTGGCAGCAGGCAGAGCAGCTTTATCACACTGCCCAAGATGAAACGGGCGTGTTGGGTAGCCAATTAAATCAGGCGATCGCCCTCCAAACGCTAGGCTTTTATCGTCGAGCTAGAACGCTGTTGGAGCAGATTGTGCAACCTTTGGAGGCACAGCCTCCGTCTGCTTTAACGGTCAACGGCATGTTGACCCTTGGCAATTGTTTGCGCCTGGTGGGTGAGTTTGAGCGTTCGCAAACGGTTTTACAGCAAGGTTTAGAGATGGCCCAACAGTTACAGTTATCCTCTCAGGCTCAGGCGGCCTATCTCTACCTGGGAAACACACAGTTTGCGCAGCAAGATCTGACAGCATCGCTCAGATCCTATCAGCAGGCTGCTGCCGAATCAGGGCCATTAGACCTTACCGCCAAGTTGCGGCAGCTTCCCGTATTGCAAGCCTTAAATCAAACAAGGGCGATCGCGCCCCTGGTGGAGCAAATTGAATCCCAATTAGCGACGCTGCCTCCCCATCAAACCAGGCTATATGGGCAGATTGAGCTGGCTCGATGGATGCTGCAAACCTCCCCCTCTCTGCCGTCAAGCGTCGCTACACCCCCGGTATTGCTCCGGGCGGCTATCCAGCAGGCTCATACAATGGGCGATCGCCGGGCTGAATCGTATGCCAGGGGATATCTGGGCAATTGGTATGAACAGCAGAAATTGTGGGCCGACGCGCAGGAGTTGACGCAACAAGCGCTCACCCTGGCTGATGCAGCCGACGCCTCTGATCTGGCCTATCAGTGGAACTGGCAAATAGGGCGCATCTTCAAAGCCCAGAACGATCCTCAAGCGGCTATTCGGGCCTACACCCTGGCAATCGATACCCTCAAATCTCTGCGTAGCGACTTGGTGGGCGTCACTCAGGATGTGCAGTTCTCCTTCCGCCAGCAGGTTGAGCCAGTGTATCGAGAGCTGGCTGACCTGCTGCTTTCTCCCCACTCACCGGAATTGCGCACCGACGAGAATCTCGCTACAGCGCGACAGGTGATTGAATCGCTGCAACTGGCAGAACTGAATAACTTCTTTCGCGAAGCCTGCCTGGATGCTGAAACCGGGCAAATTGATGAGATTGATCCTACTGCTGCGGTGTTCTACCCGATTCTGCTGCCGAATGCCTTAGAAGTAATCCTGTCGATTCCCGGTCAGCCGCTGCAACACTATGCGACGCTGTTGCCTCAGGCCGATATTGAGTCAGGGATTCAGCAAATGCTGCGATCGATGCGATCGACCTCATTCGCCCAGGAACGTCTAGCTGCTGCCCAACAGCTTTATCAATGGCTGGTGCAGCCTGTGGAGGATGAGCTACAGCAGCATTCGGTCAAGACGCTGGTGTTTGTATTGGATGGGTCGCTGCGAAATGTGCCGATGGCGGCTCTGCACGATGGTCAGCACTACCTGATTGAGCAATATCAGATCGCCATCACCCCTGGACTCCAGCTTTTGCACCCCTCGACAGCTCAGCCCCGCAGATTACGCGCATTGGTCGGCGGCGTCAGTGAAGGTGTGAACAACCTGGAGCCGCTGCCCGGTGTGGCTCAAGAAGTCGATCAAATCAGTCGTGCACTACCCGCAGAAGTGTTGCTCAATCAATCGTTTACGCTGCGATCGCTGAAACAGGAAGTCGATCGCACGCCCTTTAGTATTCTGCATCTGGCGACCCACGGACAGTTTGGTTCAACCACGCAAGATACCTTTATTCAAACGTGGGATGGTCATTTAACGGTTAATGATTTACGCGCGCTGTTGCGCCAGCAAGAGGACCAACGGCTGTCTCCAATTGATCTATTGGTATTGAGTGCCTGCCAAACCGCCCAGGGAGACGATCGGGCGGCATTGGGGATGGCGGGTGTAGCTGTGCGATCGGGTGCTCAAAGTACCTTAGCCAGTTTGTGGGCTGTGAATGATTTATCGACCGCAACCTTTATCACCGCCTTTTATGAAGCCCTCACGCAGCCTGGCACCACCAAGGCGGCAGCGGTTCGGCAGGCCCAGCTTCACTTACTTCACGCATCTGCCTATCAACATCCGTTTTACTGGTCTCCTTTTGTCTTGATTGGCGACTGGTTATAACCCTCAACCCGTTAGGGAACTGGAGGTTTCCCATGGGCAACCACATTATTTCCCAAAAATAGCCCACTATAAATCGCCCTCGTCAATAAACCCCATTCAAATCAAACCTATGTACAAACTCAATCGACAATCCCTTTTGACGCTGCTCATGCCACTAGCCCTGACGCTCAGCATTGGCGTTTGTGAATCTGCCTGGGCCGCGTTTGAACCACCGCCCCGACGACCCGTGCCCTTCGGAACCGCAGGAGGCGGATCGCGACCCATTCGGCAAGCCTGTCTGCAATCTCCCAATCAGGCAGAAGCGCTGGTGGCTCTTTCCCCACAACCGTTTGTCGGCTTAAGCGCTAGCCCACAGCCTACGTTTTGGGTGTATGTGCCACCCACAGCTACTAAAACGCTGGAATTCAGCCTGTTTGATGAACAGCAAAACGGTGTATATCAGACTACGATCGACGTGCCTCAGGCTGGCTATGTGAAACTAACCCTGCCGTCAACCGTTACATTAGCCCCTCAGCAGCGCTATTATTGGACGGCAGCGCTGGTTTGCAATGCGGCACGACGCACCGAAGATTGGGTCGTCGGTGGGTGGGTGAAATATCAACCCCTGGACGACGCGTTACAGCAATCGTTAACTACGTCTTCGACGCTTCAGCAGGTAGAATTGTACGCAGAATCCGGCTTCTGGTACGACGCGTTCAATACCCTGGTGGAGCTACGCCAGACCCAACCGGATGATTCGGCATTGGGGACGGCCTGGTCAAACTTGATGCAGATGGCCGGATTAGAAGCGATGACAGCTCAATCGAATCTCCCTCCAGAACATTGAAGCCTATGAAGGATGTGAGACAGCGATGGTACTTAGGCGCGATCGCCCTGGGTGTCACCCTCACAACGATTGGACTGCAAGTTACAGGTGTATTACAACTGCTGGAATGGGCCATTTGGGATACCTGGTTTCGCCTGCGCCCATTTGAGAATCGTCAGGTTCCTGTGGTAATCGTGGCGATTGATGAGGAGGATATTAACCAGATTGGGCGATGGCCCATTTCAGATGAGCAGTTGGCCAAACTGATTGACCATATCAAGCGCGATCGCCCCACGGCAATTGGGCTTGATCTCTATCGTGATCTACCCATCAACCCCGGCCACGATCACCTCCTCCAGGTGTTTCAAACGACCCCTAATCTAATTGGCATTCAAAAAGCGATTGGTAATGACACGGGTGCGGCTGTGAATCCACCGCCTGTATTGCGCGATCGCGATCAGGTGGCGATCAATGACCTGGTGTTAGACGCGGATGGCAAAATCCGGCGTCATCTCATTTCGATCGACCAGAATGGCAAAACCATGCTGACGCTGGGAGCCAAACTGGCGCTGATGTATCTGGAAACGCAAAACATTACCCCCCATAGCGACGAATCAGACCCGACCGAGGTTCATCTGGGCAAGGCCAAATTCAACCCCATTGATGAAAATATCGGGGGCTATGTTCGGGCCGATATCGGGGGCTATCAAATTTTGTCGAACTATCTGCGCATCCCCGGTGGTATTCCCACGGTTACGATGCGAGATGTGCTATCGAACCAGATTCCACCCGATCGCCTGCGCGGCAAAATTGTTTTAATCGGGCTGCGGGCTGAAAGTATTTGGGGCGATCGCTTCTATACCCCTTTCACCACTAATACGCCCGACACTTGGGCGGGTGTTGAAATTCATGCCAATCTGACGGCTCAGCTCATTAGCAGTGCAATGGAGGGGCGATCGCCTTTACATGCCCTGCCAGAGGAGTTGGAGTGGGCTTGGGTGTTGCTGTGGGCTAGCTGCGGCACCCTTTATGGATGGACGGCTCGTTCACTGAAGCGAGGCGTTTTGGGATTTGTGCTGCTGTCCGGTGCTTTAGTTGGCACCACCTACGGGTTATTCCTTCTGAACTGGTGGGTCATTCTGGTGACGCCTGCACTGGCTTTTGTGGGGAGTGGATTAATTAGTCGGAGCTATCGGATTTGGCACACACTCAAACTGACGAATTACCAGCTAGAGCAAACCGTACAAGCCCGGACGCAAGAACTGGTGGAGAAAAATGCAGCGTTAGAGCAAGCCTGCATTCAAGCCCAGGCCGCCAACCATGCCAAAAGTATGTTTCTGGCCAGCATGAGCCATGAACTGCGCACACCATTAACGGCCATTCTGGGATTTAGTAGTTTATTGAGCCATTCCTCTTCGCTGACGGAGGATGAGCAAGATCACGTCGAGATTATTAACCGCAGCGGCGAACACCTGCTCAGCCTGATTGATGATGTATTAGAACTCGCCAAGATCGAAGCGGGGTCTACTACCCTCAATCCAACTCAGGTGGCGCTTCCCGTGTTGCTCAACACGGTCGAAAGCATGTTTCAGCTCAAAGCGTCATCCAAAAATCTGACTCTCCGCTTCATCTACCCTCCTATCCTGCCCGATTGGGTAAAAACGGATGAAGGCAAACTGCGACAAATTCTGATCAATCTCCTGGGAAATGCCATTAAGTTTACTCAGATCGGTGGGGTAACGGTGCGGATAGAGTTTTCTGAGTGTGACGATAACGAAGCTCCGGCATTGCTATCGTCACACTCAGCATCCAGCATTCTTCACATCGACGTAGAAGATACGGGGCCAGGAATCGCGTCAGAGGAGTGCGATCGCATTTTTGAGCCGTTTGTTCAAGCAATGGCTGGCAAACAGTTACAAAAGGGGACGGGACTGGGGCTGTCGATCTGTCGTCAGTTTATTCAGCTCATGGGTGGAGATCTGAGCGTTCGTAGCGAATTGGGCAAGGGCAGTACCTTTACGCTTGAGCTTCCAGTTCAGGTTATTCCTGATCCCGAATTAACCAGTTTGAGCGATTCCAAGGTTTGGAAACTGGTACCCCAATCTCAGGGCTATCGCATTTTGGTGGTGGATGATCAGACTGATATCTGTTTGCTGCTAGAACGATGGCTGACGATGGCGGGCTTCGAGGTGATTCTGGCGACCAGGGGAGAGGAGGCGATCGCCCAATGGGAAAACTGGCTTCCCCATCTCATGCTGCTCGACATTCACCTGCCCGATCTGAGTGGGTACGAGGTGGCACGTCGAATTCGGACAGCTTGGCAAGACAAAATTCGGCACGCTGCTCCGGTAAATTCTGCCATCCCGGACTACGAGACAGTGGTGATTGCACTAACGGCGGGCGTGTTGAAGGACAACTACAGCGATTTACTGGCGGCGGGATGTGACGATGTGCTCTGGAAGCCTGTGCAGGAAACCACCTTCTTTACCAAAATTGCCGAATATTTAGACGTGGCCTATGTGTGATGAGACGCAAAATCCGCAATCGATGGTCATGCCGCTCGCCTGCGGCGAGCGGCATGACCATCGATTTGCATAGTGGGAATTGCTGGATTTTTATAGAGATTGCCCTATTTATGAAAATCATGTTTTCTTACGTCAGCTCATCCCCCTATTCCACAAGCCCAAACGTTATGATGTGGCAGGCAGATTTTCTCTGTAAAAAGCTATTGTGACAACTGCAAAACGGCTGCTCCCACTGCTGCTGAGTTCGTTGTGGTTTCCCCTGCTAACCTCGGAAGCCAAGGCACAACTGATACCCGATCGCACGCTCGGCTCAGAAAGTTCAATTGTGACATCAGGCGATCGCACCCAGATTGACGGAGGCGCGCAGCGCGGCAGTACCCTATTCCACAGCTTTCAAGAATTTAACGTCGATCAAGGTCAACAGGTTTATTTCTCCAATCCGCAAGGGGTAGCGCGAATTTTCAGCCGAGTGACTGGAGATAATCCCTCTGCCATCTTAGGCACGCTAGGAGTATCGGGTAACGCCGATCTGTTTTTGCTTAATCCTCATGGCATTCTGTTTGGCCCGAATGCTCGACTCGACATCAATGGCTCTTTTCTAGCGACAACGGGCGATCGCTTCCTCTTCAACAATTACAGCTTTAGCGCGTCTGATCCGACGGCCCCACCCCTCCTAACCATTAACACGCCTGTTGGATTGCAAGTTGGGACGCGTCCAGGCCCGATTCAAGTTCAAACCAGAAATCTTGGCCTGAGTGCGGCTCCCGGTCATACCCTGGCTTTAGTGGGAGGAGATGTAACGCTGACGAGTGGCAATCTCACCACCTTCTCGGGCCGTGTTGATATCGGCAGTTTGCGGAATGGAGATGTAGACATCATTCCTGAGGCTGGGACATTTCGCTTAGGTTATGAAACGCCTTTGAGCGCAGGTAGAACCGTAACCCTGACCAACCAGGCTCGGATCGCTTCCGTCAATCTAGGGCCTGCAACGGGTGGGGCGATCGCTGTTCGTGCAGGACAGCTAATTTTCAGCAATGGAGGACTAATATCGTCCACAACCCTCTCTAGCGGCACAGGTGGCCCCATTCGAGTGAATGCTAACGCCATCGCGATTAGCGGGACAAACGCGGCCAACCCTAACCTCCCTAGCGGTATCCAAACCAACTCTCTTAGTAGTGGTGCTGGCGGCTCCGTCATTTTGAATACGGCTCGCTTGGTCATGCGATCGGGCGGTGGCATCACATCGTTTAACAACTCGACTGGCCCGGGTGGCAATATTCGTATTCTTGCGTCAGGCTCCATCAGTGGAACGAGTGTGTCGCCCTTGAATCCTGCCAATGGTAACAACATTGCATCGCAAACGACTGGCTCTGGTCCTGGTGGTTCAATTTCAGTCACGACACCTCGGTTAACCCTGCAAGGTGGCAGCCGGATTCAATCGACGGCTTGGGCTGACGGACGCGGTGGCGATATTCGAGTGAATGCCGCAGAATCTATCAACGCGAGTGAAACCAATCCGGTTGTTGTGGTTTATCCATCTGGAATCACGTCTGTTACGTTTGGATCGGGGGACAGTGGAGATACAACCGTTACAACAAATCACCTCACCCTTGAAAAAGGTGCGACCATCACCTCTGCTGTGATCGCTAACCGAGACCAGGTGATTGAGGTATCCGGCTTTATTCCAGAACTGGCTCCGTTGTATGGTCAACCTGGTGCGGGTACAGGCAGTGCTGGACGGGTTAACGTAACTGCCAATACGATTTTGTTGGATGGAATTAGCCGCTCTGCTCCCGATAGCCCTAGCAAAATTGGTAGCCTCACATTGGGGACTGGCAGCGCTGGAGATGTGGACGTTCAAGCACGAGAACTCAGATTGCAGAATGGTGCTTTGCTGCTATCATCTACCGTGCCCTCTATTCCTAGCTTTAGCGAAGCTTTGCCTGGATCGGGCACAGGGGCTGGGGGGGACGTAACGGTAAACGCCGATCGCATTGTTGTCACTGGATTTAACCTTCGTGCCAGGATAGGTTTGGGCAGTACTCTGGGCACTCAAACCCTAGGCCCTGGCAGTAGTGGGCAGACGACCATCCACACTAATGACTTAATCGTTCGCAATGGTGGCAGCGTCAGTTCTGGAACTTTTACAAGCGGAGCTGGTGGACGTTTAGAGATTAGAGCATCAAACTCTATTCAAGTTGCAGGAAGCCACCGTTACAGATCCAATCCCTCTCGTGGTGCTAGCAATTCCAACAATCCGACTGTCCTCTTTTCATCGATCGGCACCTTTGCAGGAGGAGCTAATAGCAATCTCCGAAGTACCTATTCCTTACCGGACGAGGCTAGCGGAAACGCTGGTAGCTTACTTATTGCCACCGATCGCCTTCGTATTGCTAATGGTGGAGCGGTTAGCGTGCAACATTTTGATGCTGGAGATGCTGGTCAAATGCAGATAAATGCCCAATCTATTATTTTGGATCGTGGCAATTTATCGGCGTCAACGGGTAGTGGACGGGGGGGGAATATTAATTTACAAGTTGCGGATGCTTTGCTGATACGGCATTTTAGCCAAATTACAACCAATGCGAATAGTGGCAGAGGAGATGGAGGAAATATCACAACCGATGCTGGATTTGTGGTGGCTGTTCCTGAAGAGAATAGTGACCTAACGGCTGGTGCATTCGGTGGTCGAGGGGGACAGATTAACATCACCACTCAAGGACTGTTTGGGTTAGAGCGTCGCGATGTGCGCACAGGCTTGAGCGATATTACAGCTCAATCTCGAATTGGTATCAATGGCACCGTCCTGATCACAACCCCTGATGTTGATCCCAGTCAAAGCGTGGTGGAACTGCCAGAGACACCTGTGGATGAAAGCGATCGCATTGTTGCAGGTTGTCCCTCCGACTCAGAGGCCACATTTATCATCACCGGACGAGGGGGGTTACCTGCTGATCCCACAGAAGTTATGAATCAGGCTCTCGTCTGGACGGATAATCGTGGAGATGCATCAGCCCAAGCTGTCCCTGTCAATCCCAACTCAACACCTGCCAGTTCCCCACCGCCGCCCTCAATCGTGGAAGCGCAAAACTGGAGATTCAACGACCGAGGCCAGGTTGAACTCGTAACAGCCCTACCAGGAACGCCAAATCTGAATGGCGATCGCCTCTCAAGCTGCTCTTGGGCCAATCACTCTAGCCATTAATATCTAACCGTGCCAAAGCCGAATGTACCCCCTATACCCTCATGAAGCAGAGGGTATAGGCCGCTAACCCTACACCTCACTCCCTACCCCATTCCCCACAATTTTCAAACTATCTCTTCCCAGAGTGCACCTCTCTCTGCTACCATAAGCATTCTGTGGCTAGCTTAGTTCACAGCGCAAATACCCCTGGAGAGATGGCCGAGTGGTTGAAGGCGCAGCACTGGAA
>DATNPS010000075.1:0-2966 GCA_036703095.1 Crinalium sp.
GACCCACAGCGGGTAATCTGGTTGGGTGCGAAAGTCTCTGATTTGTTGGAGATGCTCAATCAGGCTCATAGGGGTTAGAGGCAGTAGAACGGTACTTGTCTATCTTGCTTTTTCTACAGCCAATAGATCAGCCCTGCCCCATACCCCCTGTCCTAACCATCTCAACGGTTGCTATAAGCCGTAACAGAACGTGAATTTGACAACGCGCAAAAACTTGCCCACGCGGCGCATGGGCAAGTTTTTGCGCCATTTCAGCTGCGCGTCGCGCAGCTGAAATGGCGCTATCGAATTCACGTCTAATACCAATTCGATATGAAGCTGCAATTTTATGAAAAGGGGGGTGGGGGTGGAACCCCCACAAAGGGGGCAACGCCCCCTTCACCCCCTTCTCAATTCAGCACATCTTCATAAAAAACGGTCTAACAGGGTTGAATTTGGAAAGCGGTAGGATAGATTAAAACACCAGGCGTACTGCTTCCAGGCGCAATCTAGCTCCGCGTATGACAAACTATATTCTTGCATTTGATCAGGGTACAACCAGTTCCCGTGCGATCGTATTTAATCGAAATGGCGATATATTAGCGATCGCTCAAAAAGAATTTCAGCAAATTTTTCCGCAGCCCGGTTGGGTTGAACATGACGCCGAAGAAATCTGGGCATCTCAAATCGGCGTGGCGAATGAAGCATTCGCGAGAATTGGCATTCGGGCTAGCGATATTGCGGCGATCGGCATTACCAATCAGCGAGAAACAACGGTCGTTTGGGATCGAACGACCGGGAAACCCATTCATCATGCGATCGTTTGGCAAGATCGACGCACCGCAGATGATTGCAACGAGTTAAAAGCAGCAGGACACGAAGCAACATTCCAACAGAAAACAGGATTGGTGATTGACGCCTACTTTAGCGGCACTAAACTCAGATGGTTACTCGATCAGGTTCCTAACGCTCGTGAGAAAGCGGAGCGTGGTGAGCTAGCATTTGGCACCATCGATAGCTGGCTAATCTGGAAGCTAACGCAGGGAAAACTCCACATCACCGATGTCACAAACGCTTCACGAACATTGCTATTCAACATTCATACGCAAGAGTGGGATGATGAACTGCTGACGATTCTCAATATTCCCCGGTCTGTCCTGCCAACGGTGCGAAGTTCGTCGGAGGTGTATGGCTACACGGATGAAGGACTGCTGAGCCACCGAATTCCGATCGCTGGCATCGCTGGCGATCAACAGGCCGCAACCTTTGGACAAGCCTGTTTGCAGCACGGTATGGCTAAAAACACCTACGGTACAGGCTGTTTTATGCTGCTGAATACAGGCGAACAGCCCATTCCGTCGAAACACAAGCTGTTAACCACCATTGCATGGCGCATCAACGAACGCACCGATTATGCCTTAGAAGGGAGTGTGTTTATCGCGGGAGCCGTCGTGCAGTGGTTGCGGGACGGGCTGGGGATTATCAGAACCAGTGCTGATGTCGAACCCCTAGCCTGTAGCGTGCCGGATAATGGCGGTGTGTATTTTGTTCCAGCATTTGTAGGCTTGGGTGCGCCGTATTGGGATAGCTACGCTCGCGGCACGATTGTGGGTCTGAGTCGTGGTTCCACCAGTGCTCACATTGCTCGTGCGGCGTTGGAAAGCATCGCGTACCAAACCGCAGATGTGTTGGATGCTATGCGGCAAGATTCTCAGTTAGACCTGTCTGAACTGCGGGTCGATGGCGGTGCCTCTCGCAATGACTTATTAATGCAATTTCAGGCGGACATTTTGGGTGTTCCAGTTATCCGTCCTAAAATCACGGAAACCACCGCGTTAGGAGCAGCCTATTTGGCCGGACTGGCCGTTGGCTATTGGCAAAGTGAAGCTGAAATTGCACAGCAATGGCAGGTCGAACGACGGTTTGAACCCACGATCAGCACCGATCAACGGGACACTCTACGTGATGCCTGGAGAAGGGCGATCGCCCAAACCCGCCATCATTAACGTCAACGGTAAAGGCGTTTCGCAAAACGCCCTTACATGAACCTCCGTTTTATAGCCGTAACCACTGGTATGAGGACGGGGTCGCAGGGGTGGAACCCTTGGCTGGGGGCGCAGCTCTCACATCCCCTTTCTCAATGTCTTAGTGGATGTGACGAAAGCGATATAACGAAATTCTCTACAGGTAAAAACCGTTCGCTATTCCGATAAGTGTTATGAATGCTCCCATCACCCGTCAAACATTAATTAATCACCTGCATCATTCTGAACCGTGGGATCTGATCGTGATTGGTGGAGGTGCAACGGGTTTAGGGACAGCCGTTGAAGCTGCAACACGAGGATATAAAACACTCCTTTTGGAGCAATATGACTTCGCCAAAGGAACATCCAGCCGATCTACAAAATTAGTGCATGGCGGAGTTCGCTATCTCGCGCAGGGCAATATTAGTCTGGTACGAGAAGCACTGCATGAACGGGGTTTATTGCTGCACAACGCACCTCATTTAGTACACAACTTAGCCTTTGTTGTACCGGGATATACCTGGTGGTCGCAGCTCTTTTATGGCACAGGTTTGAAAGTTTATGATTTTCTATCAGGGCACCTCAGTTTTGGTTCCAGTCAATTCCTGAATGCACACAGCACATTAGAACGGTTGCCAACCTTAAAGTCAGATAGATTGCGCGGAGGCGTGATTTACCATGATGGGCAATTTGATGACGCCCGTCTCGCCATTACGCTGCTGCGAACTCTGTTGGACTACGGCGGTGTCGCGTTGAATTATTTTCCGGTAATTGGACTGTTGAAAGAGGGCGATCGCCTGACAGGTGTTCGCACCCGTAATACAGAAACCGGAGAGCTGTTTGAGCTAACGGCAAGGGCGATCGTCAATGCCACCGGAGTCTTTGTGGATGCCGTGCGGCAACTGGATGATCCATCCGTCAGCCCGATGCTATCGCCCAGTCAAGGAGTTCATCTTGTCGTCG
>DATNPS010000086.1:0-10730 GCA_036703095.1 Crinalium sp.
CATCAGATTCTTGCCATGCACCAATAGGTGTTGGGTGTTGGGCGTTAGGAAAGACAGATCGCCCTTCCCCATCTTCCCCACCCTCCCTAACTCCCTCAACTCCCCCACCCGTGCGATTTATCGCGCATTTCCCCAACCCCCAACACCCATGTGGACTGCCGCTCAAAACATTCTCTGCATCCGGCTTGACACCATTGGCGATGTGATTATGACCACACCCGCCATGCGCGCCCTAAAAGCTGCGCAATCGGGTCGTCGGATCACTCTAATGACCTCTGTGGCTGGAGCAGCGATCGCCCCTCAAATTCCGGATCTGGATGATTTGATCGTTTACGATGCCCCCTGGCTCAAGGCAACGGCTCCCCGGCTCAATAGCGAACCGGAGTATGCCATGATCGAGCGATTGCGGCAATACCAGTTTGATGCAGCGGTAATCTTCACCGTGTATAGCCAGAATCCGCTGCCATCTGCCTTCCTGTGCTACATGGCTGGAATTCCGCTGCGGCTGGCCCATTGCCATGAAAATCCTTACCAGCTACTCACCGATTGGATTAAAGACCCCGAACCCGATCAGTTTGTTCGTCATGAAGTGCAACGTCAGTTAGATTTAGTTGCGAACGTGGGCTGCACCATCGCAGACGAGCGCATGAAGCTGGATGTCCCCGCAGATGTTTTACATCGCGTTCAGCAGCAGTTATTGACCTTAGGCATTAACCCGAATCACCCCTGGGTTGTGCTGCATCCCGGTGCGACCGCTCCCTCGCGCCGCTATCCGCCCGAACTGTTTGCGATCGCCGCCCGTCAGCTCACCCAAGACTACGGCATTCCCGTCATTTTCACAGGCACCCAACCAGAATGTGAGTTAGTGGAATCCATTCAGATGCGAATGGGGGTTCCGTCATACTCACTGTGCGATCGCCTGAATTTGCCAGAACTGACCGCCCTCCTGTCCCTCGCACCTCTGTTAATTTCCAACAATACTGGCCCTGTCCACATCGCCGCCGCCGTGGGTACACCCGTTGTCGATCTGTATGCCCTGACCAACATGCAGCACACCCCCTGGGGCATCCCCAACCGCGTATTGTTCCACGACGTTCCCTGTCGCATCTGCTATAAGAGCATCTGCCCCGAAGGCCACCACCACTGCCTCCGCCTCGTCGAACCCGAAACCGTCGTTCAAGCTACCCTCGACCTCCTCGCTCCCGACATCTCCCACCCCCCTACCCCCCAGTCCTCACTCCCTAACACCCAACACCCAGCACCCAACACCCAACTCCTCCCCCGATGACTGCGACTCTAGACGTTCTCATTCCCACCTACTCCCGTCCTGCGGCTCTGGCTGTCACGCTCACCAGTTTGTGTGCTCAGAGCTATCGGAATTTTCGCGTGATCGTGTCCGACCAGACCGAAGACAGTGATCCGCTGCAATCCGGAGAGGTGCAAGCCGCATTGCGAGTGCTGCAAGCGCACGGCCATACCGTTCAAACTCACAAACATTTACCTCGACGAGGATTGGCAGAACACCGTCAATTCCTACTCGATCAAGTCACCGCACCCTATGCGATGTTTTTAGATGACGATTTGATTTTAGAATCGTGGGTCATCTCCAACCTGATTAACTCCATCCGGGCAGAAGGCTGTGGCTTTGTCGGATCTGCGGTGATCGGCCTCAGTTTTCGGGATGACGTGCGCCCACATCAGCAAATCGTTGAATTTTGGGATGGCCCCGTCCAACCAGAAACCGTTCGGTCTGGAACCCCTGAATGGGAACGCTACAAACTGCACAACGCCGCCAATATTTACCACGTTCAACAGCAGCTTAACCTCACGCCAGATCACAGTCGAAACTATCGCGTCGCCTGGATTGGTGGATGCGTGCTGTACGACACCGCTAAATTACGCAGCGTCGGTGGATTTGAATTCTGGCAAGACTTACCGCACAATCACTGCGGCGAAGACGTCCTGGCTCAACTGCGCGTGATGGAACGCTATGGCGGCTGTGGCATCATGCCCTCCGGCGTGTATCACCAGGAATTGCCAACGACGATTCGCGATCGCAGCATGGACGCACCACAATTACTGCCCATTTAATTCAAATTCATACCGTTAACCCCGTAGAGACGTGCCACTGGCACGTCTCTACACCCCATTTCAACGCCATGACATTTACCGAATCAATCCAGAATATCAAAACCATTTTATTTATTGAATTGTTGGGTGGCATTGGTGATGTATTAATTTCTCTACCTGCCATTCACGCATTAGCGCGATCGCATCCACACGCTCACATAACCGTTCTCACATTTCTCCCTGGCGGTGAATTACTGCACTCTGATCCACTTATCCATCGTGTGATCTGCATTCGTAACGGCGAAGCTCGACAAGCAGTAGATCATCTATTAGCGCAAGAATCGTTTGATCTAATTGTGTCCAATGTGAGTTACGAAGGCATTGCCGATGCCGTTCGCAACAGTGCTGCTGTATACAGCGTTACCAACCTGTGGCGATCGCCTCCTGATAATCAATTGGCTGGCGATCGCTTTCTCTCTATTTTGTTGGCAGAAGGGTTAATCACACCTGATCTGGCTACCTGCCATCAACCGCAGCTTCATATTACAGAACAGGAAAAAATAACGGCTCGTCAGGCGTTAGGAGCGATCGCTCGACCGTTAGTAGTGCTCTGTCCCGATGCAGGAATGGCGATTAAAAAATGGTCAACTGAGAATTTTATAACGCTCGGTCAAGCATTGCAGCAACACTATGGAGCAACAATCCTAGTTCCTATCGGATCTGATCCAGAACAGGTTGAATGCATGGTTGGTGCGATCGGCGAAATGGCTCAAATTTGGCCTCGCGGTTCGCTTCGTGATTTAGCATCGGTTTTAGCAGAAGCCGATCTCATGATCGCGGCTGACACTGGCCTTGCCCGTATTGCAGCAGCCCTCAACGTTCCAACCATCACCCTATTTGGCCCTTCCTGGCACGGTCGCTACGGCCAGCCTGCACCACACATCAACCTGCAAGGCTTCCCCACCTGCCCCGAACGCAATATCAGCAACTTCACCGAACAAAGCTGTTGGTACAGCGGTCAATGTCCCTTCGAGTGGCAAACCTGCCTCGACGATATTTCCCCTGCACAGGTATTACAAGCCACTGCCGCGTTTCTAAATCAACTCGAACCATCACTAAATGTCAGCCCTGAAGGCTCACCCGAAACGGCTGCTCTGCTACGTTCTCATGATTCAGATCCCTCAAAGTCCCCCTTTGTAAGGGGGACTTTGAGTTTGGAGGACATATCACACTCTACACCCCACACCCAGTACCCAATACCCTCCTGGCCATCCGTCCAAAACCTCCTGGTCATGCGCCTCGACAACATCGGGGATGTCATCATGACCAGCCCAGCCTTGCGTGCATTGCGCGAGAATTTGCCAAACGCTCGCATCACGCTAATGGCCAGTCCGGGAGGCAGTCAGGCCACGTCGCTGCTGCCCTGGATTGATGATGTGTTGACTTATCGTGTGCTCTGGCAAGATTTGGGACGCTTAGACTTCAACCCTCAGCGCGAGTGGGATTTAATTCAGGATCTGAGCGATCGCCAATTTGATGCCGCCATCATATTCACAAGCTTCAGTCAAAGCCCCCATCCCGCCGCGCTGATTTGTGCGATCGCAGGTATTCCCCTACGTTTGGGAGAGTCTAGCGAACAAGATTTGGGAGCCTTAACGCACGCCGTTCCATTTGCCCCAATTGAGATCCATCAAGTTGAGCGCAACCTGCGGCTGATTGAATCGGTAGGGTTTAAAGTGAGCGATCGCCGCCTCACCCTCACTACTCCTAATGTTGAACCTCAAATCTCTGGCCCATACATCTTGTTCAATCCCTGGACGAGCTGCCAAGCTCGAAACTATGACCCGTTGAGATTTGCGATCGCTGCCCGTCAACTTAGCGAACATTTAGGCTGGCCCGTTGCTGTAACCGGAATGGAAAAAGATCGCGATCGCACCCAACCTATTTTTGAGATATTGGGCGATCGCGCCACCGATCTGCTCGGCAAAACCAATCTGGAAGACCTGGTCGCGCTCATCGCCAATGCACGACTCGTGTTGACCAACAACACTTCCACCATGCACATCGCTGACGCCACCCAAACTCCCAACCTCGTCATGTTTGCCGGAACAGAACTGGAATCCCAATGGCGTCCTCGTCACAGCCCCTCTCGCCTGTTGCGTCGTCCCACATCCTGTAGCCCATGCTATGCCTTCACCTGTCCGTATGAGATGGAATGTCTGGATATTGCCCCAGAGGCTGTTGTTGAAGCCGCATTAGAACTATTGAATGGGTAGAAGCCAGGAGCTAGTTTCAAGACACCGGGTTTCTTCTCAATCGCAGCAGAATATCTCTAGTATGGCAACAGAAACCCGGTGTCTAACAGCAGTCCCAGCCCCTCGCTTAACCTCCTCCTATTCCCCACCGTCCCCCTCTCTCTCATCACCCCATCCCTCGCAATGCCTCGCCTCGCTCTAATTGCCGGAACCTACCATCCCAACTGTTGCGGTGTGGCCCACTATACAGCGCACCTGCGAGATTCCCTCGCGCAACGGGGCATTAAATCGTTGGTATTAACGACCCATGCTGCTGCACAGGCATCTGTCGATTCCGATGTCCTCGGTGTTGTAAGAGATTGGCATGTGACTGAACTATGGCCTCTCGTTCGATCCATTCACGCTACAAATGCCGATATCCTGCACATTCAACATGCTGCCGGAACTTATGGATTCGATCGCTCTATTTTTCTGCTGCCGCTATTGCTACGACTGACCAGATGGCGATCGCCGATTGTCACCACCGTCCATGAATACGGTTGGTGGGAGTGGCAACCATCTGGCATTCCAAAAGGATTGCTGGAATGGCTGAAAGAATGGGGCCAGACGCGGAGATGGTGGGATCGAGAAGATGGCTTTTTGCTAACCCAAAGCAACGCCATTATCACCACCAATCGCGACGCCAAACAAACCATCGAGGCTCGCTTGCCCTACCTCAGCGATCGCCTCTATCAAATTCCGATTGGCGCAAATGTTGAAGTATCCAGCCCGGCGGGCGAGTCGCTAACTCAGGTCAGACATCAGATTCGTCAGAGTTGCAGTTGGGACGATGATGTGGCGATCGCCGCTTTCTTTGGCTTCCTGCATCCCGTTAAAGGATTGGAAACCTTACTCCCTGCTTTCAAACAGGTGGTTGAAGCGATTCCTAACGCCCGTTTGGTCTTAGTCGGCGGCGTTGAAAGCCTTGCTCTACCGGGCGAACAGGCTGCTAACTATTGGCATAAACTACAAACTTTAATTGCAGATCTGAGTTTGGAAAATCAGGTTCACATGACTGGATATTTGGAGAACAACGCCGTTTCTCACTATTTATTGACGGCAGATGTTGGAGTCTTACCCTTTAATCATGGCGTCACCCTCAAAAGCGGTTCCCTGTTAGCCCTGATGGCTCACCATTTACCCGTGATTGCAACTCGTTCTACTCCTCCCGATCCCGCTTTGGAAGATGATCAGTTACTCCGATGGGTCACTCCGCGAGATATTGAAGGGTTAGCGTCGGAACTCATTCGGCTGTTCAGTAACGCTGAGGCGCGCCATCAGCTAAGTCAGGCAGGCGATCGCTTCAGCCGTCAATTCTCCTGGCCTGATATCGCTCAAAAGCATCACGATATCTATCAAGCCCTGCTCTCAGCACCCTCCAGGAGAGCAACCCGATGACTCCATCAACATCTAATTCACTTCGCGTCATTGCCTATACCGATTCTCCCGGTGTAGGTGGAGCTGAAATTAGCCTGGGGCATCTGGTTGCTCATGCGTCAAAGGAGATTGACATCACGATTATTGGAGTATCTCCAGAGGTGGTGAATGCGATCGCCAATCGTCGTCCTCAAGCTCCTCGTATCCTCCTGTCTGACGGCAACGCAAGTTCCTGGTTAGAACACTGGTGGACATTTCGCCGCCTCAAGCCTGACATCATTCATATCAATCTCTGCACTCCCTGGGCCGGAGCAATCGGGCTAAGCGCTGCCCTGGCCCAACCTCACGCGCGAGTCGTTCGGGTGGATCAGCTACCTCTACGCACTACCGATGCGATCGACCTCTGGCGCACTCGCGCCCTATCTCTGCGAGTCGATGCCCATGTTGCGGTTGGAGAGGCCAGTGCACGCCGTATGGAAGACTTTTATGCCCTGGGCCGAAATAGCGTTCTTTCAATTCCCAACGGGGTTCCCGATCGCGCAGATAATCCACCCCCATTCCTCACGTCACGCGATGGAACGCTCACCGTCGGTTCGATTGGCCGCCTCGACGCCATGAAAGCACATGATGTTTTGCTGCGGGCGATCGCTCAGGTTGACAGAGTTCACGCCATCATTTTGGGGGATGGCAACCAGCGAACCGCATTAGAACAAATGGCAGAGGAGTTAGGCATCCGCGATCGCCTCCATCTGCCCGGATGGGTAGACGAACCCCACACGTACTTCCCCAAATTTGATATCGTTGCGATGCCCTCCCGTTCTGAAGGGTTTCCCCTGGCTGTCGTCGAAGCCATGCTGGCCGCTCGCCCCGTCATTGCCACCCGCGTCGGCAGTATGCCCGAAGCGGTGATCGATGGTGAAACAGGAATGCTGATCGAGAAAAATGATGTCGCAGGTTTAGCCCACGCACTACGTCGCCTACGGGATGATGTGCAACTCCGCTGTCAATTAGGGAGACAGGCCAGAGAACGAGCGATCGCCCATTACACCGCTGAGGCGATGACGCAACAATATGAACAACTCTGGAAGCATTTATTACAAACACCTCAAAGCCCCAGATTACGCGTTCCTCGGCCCCGTGACTGATAGCTTATACCCCGATTAGATGACCCCGAAGCGATCGCCCAACACCTTCATCGCCCAATCCGCTACACTGAGTAGCTTTGCATCCTCGGCCCGTTGTCCAACCAGTTGTACAGCCAGCGGCAAACCATTTTCCGCTGTTCCAGCAGGAAGGCTAATGGCAGGCAATCCGCACAGCGACCAGAGCGCACAAAAAATAGGCGACCCTGTGTTTTCTAACCCGTAGGGAGCGGTTCCTGTCGTTGCAGGTGTAATGATGGCATCAAACTGACTCAAAAGGTCAGCCAGGGCTAAACTGTAGCCTGCTGTCACCTGCCGTGCCTTAGCATAGGATAACGATGTTGCAGCCCGTCCCCGTTCAACCAACTGGCGGATTCGGGGTGATAGCAGCTCGAAATGATTATCATAATCATCCCCATGATTCACCGCTAATCCCGTACTGAGCAATACATTAGCGTGATCAAAAAATGTTTCAAATTCAGGCGGCAACGTGATCTCAGCTACCTCTGCTCCAGCCTGAGCTAAAACCGTTGTACTTTCCAGTACTCGCTCTTGTGCTTCTACATCCAGTTTGTTCCACAAATGTGTCCAGACCAGAGCCAACCGGGGAGGTCGTTGCAGCACGCTAAGCGTCCAGTCAATATTCCCACCCAGGCAATCCGGATCGCGCCCATCAGGAGCCGCCAAAGCCGAACAAAGCAGGGCAATATCGTCTACAGTTCGGGCAAAAACGCCAACGTGATCTATATCTCGGCTGATCGGAATCATGCCATACCGTGAGATCAAGCCAAAGCTCGGCTTAAAGCCCAATACTCCGCAATAGGCTGCCGGACGCACAATCGAACCCAACGACTGAGACCCGATCGCCACTGGCACCATTCCCGCCGCCACTGCCGCCGCCGAACCGCTGGAACTGCCTCCCGGCGTATAGGCTGGATTGTGAGGATTGGTTGTCTTTCCGGCCCGCGCGGTTGCATACTCCGTTAGCACCGTTTTGCCTAGAACAACGGCTCCTGCCGATCGCAGCCGTTCCACTACTGCCGCATCATAGCCCAACATCGACCCTTCATAGATCGGCGTACCGCAGCCCGTCGGCATATCTAACGTCGCAAAATTATCCTTAATGGCGATCGGAATTCCCTGTAATAGTCCAAGTGCAGCCCCCTTTTTCTGAGCCGCATCTAACTGCTTTGCATGTTCTATAGCTGCATCTGCCGTCACGCATTCCCAGGCTTGCACAACAGATTCTCGTTCCGCAATGCGACGGAGACAGCCTTCCACCCACTCTTGAGCAGAAAGATTGCCCTTGTTCAGCCGCTCTATCCCTCGCTTCGCACTTAGATCATGAATCTGCATACTGAACAAACCAATCCATTCATTGCTGGGTGTGCAGGTGATTTCCACAAGAGTCTACTGTATACATTACACGAGTCGGCCCAAGGATGCTAAAACCGTAATACATTCCAGCAATTCTCATTATGCAAATCGGTGGCAGCATAAGTTCGCTTACGGTGAACTTGTACGGCCACCGATTGCGGATTTGGCGCGCCTGTCGGGCGCGCCAAATCCGCAATCGGTTTCGAAACGAAAATTGCTGATATAGCAGTCGAGGAGATAGTTAAGACAAAGGGGGTGTAGGGGCTTCGCCCCTAGCCAGGGGTGGAACCCCTGCACCCTGTCCTAATCAACCCCTTGGTTGCCATACATTCCAGCAATTTCACAATGCAAGTGGGTTTTGTGCGTTCGTCGGGTGTGCAAAACCCACAATGAAGGCCGTGCAAGCTCACCTGCGGCGAACTTGTACGGTCCTGATGCGCATTTATTTTGTTTCCAGGCTGAGTCTGGAAAAGCCAGCGTGGAGGCTCTGCGTCGGGGGGGCATAAGTGGAGGCAGAGCCTCTAAAACAGCATTGTTGGCTTTGAGCCAGCAACGAGGAAACCTCCCTTAAAATCCCGATACGACTTGTGCCTTATTCAAAACCGATTAGCCTACAGATGCTAATTGCTCCATATCGTCTTCTACCGTCGGCATCTCTGGTATGCCTAAATGCAGGGTTAGCGACTCATCAAACTGTTCTCCATTCGCGTCAATTCGACGTACTTTTACTACAAAATCAGTATCTTTCTTGATGCTATACAACACGTCGTTTCTGATTCGCAGTTCATTATCTCGCAGCAAGAAGGAACCGTCTGCATCATCTAGCAGGAGGTACGTATAGTCCATGCCTGTATCCGGTTCAGATGCAGACAAAATCCCTATCAGTGTTGACGGAATACTCAATTCGCCAACGACAGGCTGCACGTCATGATCAGCATCTGATACGTCAACGGTTTCTAACAACTCTTCAGTTAACTCGCGTTTCAATTCAGGTTTAGGCTCCAACTTGTCTTTAGCCGACAAATGACCCAGCAGACCCATGAGATTAGAGAATTCTTGAGACAACGGTGCCAGTACGTCATCCGTCCAAACGACAGGCACCTCATCCTCTGAAGCATCAGAGCGACCGATGGGAGAAGACACATCTGGTTGCTGAGGAAGATTAGGAACAGATGGTACGTCTGGCTGTTCTGGTAATGGTTCCTTGTCTATGGTGAGTTGATTAATAGCAATGGCAGACGGAGTCGCCGTTTTGCGTCGGTTGAATTGAAACTTAGATAGCCAAACCTGCTTGAAAGGACTATCACCGGTCAAGAAAATAACAACAAATCCACCCAGATATATAACTGCCCAAGCCAATAGCCACAGATAAAACGTCATAGAAGACGGAGCCGCATCCGGTTGTTCCAAGACGACTCGGCGCTGCATCTGGCTAGATTCAGGAGACTTGGAGACCGAAGGTTCTACGTACTCAGGCGTATCTTTCGGCAACGGGGGCGGGGCGGGTACCAAGAAATCATCCTGGGAGAAAGCATCTCGTTTGGGAACAGTAGCGTGTTGGTTTTCCCGCTGAATCGCTTTAATATCAACCGTTGAAGCAGATAAGTCGGCTTCTGAAGATCGGCGCAATCTAGCCCACGTGACGGCATTCACATCACCTGTTGTCGGCAGGCTTTCCACCTGTTGAAATTGCCGCACACCCGCAGATGTGTTCGGCCCATACTGACCATCGATCGCCCCATTGTAGTACCCCAGTCGTTGCAGCCTGATCTGAACCTGTTCCACAGTCTCCCCTTGACTGCCTTGTCCTAGAAGAGATGGCGCATCGGGTATGTTAAAGGGTCGAATGCGATCGCCCCCCGTTCGGCTCAAGGGTAGCTCCACGTCAGTCGAAACAGCGTACGAGAATTCGGGCTGAGATACAGATTTCGGAGTGCGATCGCCCATTTCTGGAGTGAGGGCGATCGGTTCTGGTGAACTCACACAGGTCGATACAGTCTGGTTCAGCCCTTCAGGATTTTGCCCATCGGCTTGAGGACAGGGAACTGGCTCAATTTTAATAGTCGGAGTAGTGCCGCTATGGCAGCTTACACAGGCTAGCAGCAAAAGAGTTGTGGGGTCAGACATGCGGTAGTGCCTCTCCAGGACTAAACGTTCTAGTTGGATCGGCAGATGCAGCACCTACAGTCAAGGATTCCCTAGAAGACGATCGCTTTGATCAGAAAGTTCCACCCAAAAAATGGTGGTTGAGCCAGATGCGTATCTCTTCAGCAGACGTTGAGTTGATTATCCAGTGCGTTCTAGAATCATAGATCATTCATTCGATATTGCCCAGGCGATCGCCTGTTTACCAGCAATTCTCAGTATGCAAATCGGTTCAAGATGAGAATCGCTGCCTGTTTACCAGATGCATGGCTCACGCTTGATCCCTATTGAACCAGTAATTCCCAAGAACGCTCAACCGCCGCCG
>DATNPS010000099.1:0-6493 GCA_036703095.1 Crinalium sp.
TTGACCCAGGAGTTTAGCTCGATCGTGGTGCGGCCCATCACCTCAGTGCGTCGATAGCCCGTGGCCCGCAGAAAACTATCGTTGACCTCGATAATCTTGCCATTCTCCAGCGCGGTGATGGTGATGATATCGGGACTGGCCCGAAAGGCGATCGCAAACTTTTCCTCTGATAACCGCAAAGCAGCGGTGCGCTGTTCGACCCGTTCTTCTAGCTCGTCGTTGGTGGCTTCCAGGGCGGTAAATGACTCTTGAAGCTGGTGCGTCATTTTGTTGAATGATTCCGCTAAAACCGCCAGCTCAACAATATTGCCAATTTTGACCTGCTGTTCCAGATCAACGTCGGACAGGTCGAATTGCTGCGCCTGTTGCGCGATCTCACGGCTGGCTTCACTGAGTCTCCAGATGGGCCGACTGATCCAGTTGGCGGTTAAGATACCGATGGCGATCGTGACGATCAAAGCCGTCAAGCACAGCAGAATCGTGGTTCGCGTATTGGCATTAATTTGAGCAATAAAATCATCTTCGGGAATGGCCACCACGATCAGCCAGTCCAATCCCCGTTTGTCTTGATAAGGTGTGACCTGCAAGAACTGCTGATTCTGGCCAATCTTGACCTTAAGTTCTTGTGCCTGAGCGATGTTGTGCAGATCGCCAAACTGGTCTCTTAAATGCTGGACAGTCAGTCGAATCAGGGGCACATCGCTCTTGGAGGCTTGCAATCGCTCGACGTCTTTGCCATCTTTTGTGCTCAAGACGGGCGTTTCAGACGTTGATGTGGCGACAATATAACCCGATCGCTCGATGATAAACGCCTGGCCCGATCGCCCAATTTTGAGACTCCGCAGGAAATCCACCAACTGCTGAAGCATCAAGTCCGTTGCCAGGACGCCTTTAAGATGCCCTGTCGTATCGTACACAGGCTGACTGGCCGAAATGCCCAACGCCATTGTGGTGAAAAAGGGATAAATCTCACTCCAGCGGCGATCGCCCGCCTTCACGCTTTCCCGAAACCAGGGACGCATCCGGGAGTCAAAGTGAGGTTTGGTGGCCAATATCTCGCTTCGATGTCCCTGGCGATCGGCCGCATAGGTGATATATCTACCGCTGCCCGTGCCTTCCGTTTGGCGAATCGTAAACGAACCATTTTCACCGCGTCCGGCCAGAATGATCCCGCCTTGAGGATTGCCGAAGTAGATGTTATACGCCCCATCAAACCGCTGAAGCTGCTGCCAAAAGTGTCGCGCCAGCGCATCCGAATTGCTGACATCGATCTGCCCTAGCTTGATCGCATCCTCGTTGATTTGATTAATTAAGTGAGGCGTCTCCAGATAGTTCCGCAGCCGTTCTTCAATGTGGTTGGTGATCTCACTGTGCAGCCGATTCACCACGTCGTTCACCGCTTGCTGCCCGTTGCGAAACGACAGCCACCCGGTTAATCCAACAGCCACAATCACTTGAAGCGTAAATGGTACGACTAGAACAAGACGCAGCGGTACCCGTTTGGGATGACGCCGTGTGCGATCGCTCAACGCTTTCAGTACCATTAATCCGCTTTACCTCTCAAGTTCGATTGTCAAGCGTTATTAATCTTACATTCCCTTTTTCTACAGAGGCAGGGTTACTTAGTTAGACATAATCAAAACCCCGAAGGGTGGATGCTGCGCCCCAACGGGGCGCAGCATCCACCCTTCGGGGTTTTGTATTTAATTGTGTTCAGGTACTTAGTTCGGGATGGTCGAGTTTGGAAAGCTGTAGAACCTGAATACGTTGGAAACCAAATTTTTATGTACTCGTCATGACAAATCCAGCCAGTCCTTATCTCCAGATAGTTTAAAGATCCGTTTTCTACCAAACACAATTGAGTCAGGGAATAATATCGTTATTAACATCCCTTTCCTGTAAACACCACCCAACACCGATGGCTCAGCAGGCACCTTCAGGAGAATCCACAACGACTGTACCCCTGTCTAAAGAAGCGCAGATTGAACAGGAGCGGATGCAGGTCGTTGAAACTCTGTTGAACCAACTTTTTGACCGGGAAGACGCGACTATTCGGGTGATTTTTAACTGTCTTTATGACGTAGGGGTCATTAATCTGCTGCAACAGCGGTTTCCATCACTGCCCGCTAAAGGGTTGGTAAGGAGTGCGGCTCAGTTTCCCAAACCATTTGTCAAACCGATGGCGATGAAATGGTTTAAGAAAAACTGCCCTCCGCTCATCGTGAAATGGATGTATGGACAGGTCAAGTACAGAACGGCTCCCAAAGAGCGAAAAAAAGTACCTGAACCTGCTCCTACCACGACTACCGTTTCTGTTAATGCAGAAGTTGTACAGCCCAATATTCAGGCCAAACTGGATGCCTACAATCGTGAAATTCTCAAGCTGCACTCTCAGGTCAGAACCCTGACGGTGCTGTTAGTCAGCGTCACCTGTACGCTGGGCGGCGGGTTTGCCTGGTCGCTCTGGAAAGATCAAGCTGAACAGGTGCAGCCTGTTCATAGCGTTCGGGCGATCGTTCTGGACGCCGTTCATCCCCCATCTCTTCAGGCTGTTGAGCCTACCAATTCCAATTAATGTGAATTCGACGAATGGGTTTTTGGGAGAGTTGCGCGACGCGCAACTCTCCCAAAAACCTAATTTTGCGTGCGCGTCGCGCACGCAAAATCGGGCTATCGAATTCACGTCCAATTAACGTTCGATAGCGCGATTTCGGCTACGTAGCGCGTGGCTGAAATCGCGCAAAAAATGGCCCCGCGTCGCGGGAGCCATTTTTTTGCACGTTCGTCGAGTTCTTAAGCGCCTACCGCTTCCTTAGCGGCATACATCACTTCAAGCGTGATTTCGGTGATGTTGCGCTCGCGAGCAAACTTCTCGGTGTTGCGCTTCACCTTGCCACGGACAAAACCGGGAACTTTGTTCAGTTCTGCGGTCGCGTCTTTTGCCCAGGCCAGATCAGAATCGGCGGAAATACCTTTGGTGATGACTTCCTTGGTGTCGTGACCGCCAAAGATTTCCAGCAGGTGATCTTCCATGCCCAGCGTGAAGGAGTTGTAGACCAGATCGGTAAGCTGGTTGGTGCCTTCGTAGCCCAGGAATGGCTTGTAGCCAATGGGGAAGTTTTGGATGTGGATGGGAGCCGCAATAACGCCGCAGGGAATGCTGAGCCGTTTGCCAATGTGACGCTCCATTTGAGTGCCAAAGATAGCGGAGGGTTCCACACGGGCGATCGCATCTCCAATGGCTCCGTTATCATCGCTGATAATCACCTCATCGCAATATTCGCTGACCTGCTCCCGGAACCAATCGGCATCATACTTGCAGTAGGTGCCAGCCCACACGACATGGATGCCCATCTCTCGCGCCAGGATCTTTGTCATCGCTGCCGCGTGAGTGTTGTCGCCAAAGACAACAGCCTTTTTGCCCGTCAGGTTTTGGCAGTCGATGGAGCGAGAGAACCAGGCTGCTTGAGAGACATGCAGGGTTTGCTCATTGATGAAGTCTTCGTAGTTCACATCGGCTCCCTGCTCATTCAGCAGTTGCTGAATCTTGCGGATACAGCGAGCCGTTTCTACGACGCCCATGGGTGTGATATCTACGTAAGGCGTGCCAAACTCCTCTTGCAGGTAATTGGCTGCCATTAGACCCAATTCACGGTAGGGCACCAGGTTAAACCAGGCGCGAGGCAGATTCTTTAACTCATGAACGGATGCCCCTTCTGGAATGACCGAATTGACTTGAATCCCCAAGTCAGCCATCAGGCGCTTCAGTTCGGTGCAGTCATGCTGGTTATGGAATCCCAGCGTGGACATGCCGATGATGTTAACCGATGGTTTTTCAGTCTTGCTGTCGGGCAGATTGCCCTTCTTGCGGGCCTTCTCGATGTAAAACTGGACGATTTGCTGGAGAGTGCGATCGGCAGCCTGTAGTTCGTTCACCCGGTAATGGTTCACGTCAGCTAGCATCACGTCGCCTTTGGACTCTATCTGGGCGCGATCGACAAAGTTTTGCAAATCTTCCTGCAAAATGCTGGATGTGCAGGTCGGTGTTAGCACGATCAAATCTGGATGCTCTTCGGCGTCTTTGCGGGTGATGTTATCGACCACCTTTTCTTGAGACCCGCGAGCCAATACGTTGCGGTCTACGACGCTGGCCGTAACGGGGGTAAAGTCTCGTTCCCGCTCAAGCATGGAGCGCATGACGTTGAAATAGTCATCACCGAGCGGCGCGTGCATGATAGCGTGCACGTTTTTGAACGAACTGGCGATGCGGAGCGTGCCGATGTGTGCGGGACCAGCATACATCCAGTAGGCCAATTTCATAAAGCGATCTCCCTTGGGCTGAGGTTTCGTGAGGATCGCTTTTGATTGTCTCAAAGATGTCGCGTCTGTGAGCGATAGCTATTCCATGATTTACACTCGAAATGAGCGGTGGCGATCGCTCAAACCCTCGCCAAATAAAGCACATAGCCATCATTAAGGACAGCAATCGCTCCACTCAATTGAAATGTTTTTTAATGCTTTGTGATGTCTCGCAAAGTAATAAATGCAACAAAGATTCAATAGCGCCATTTGAGCCGCACAACGTGCGGCTCAAATGGCGCAAAAAGTGTCCCGCACGTAAAAACCGCAATTCTCATTTTGAAACCAATTGCGGTTTTTGCGTGCCCACTGGGCGCACAAAAACTGCAATTGGTGGTCATGTAAGAGCATCTGCGGTGGATCTCGCACGGCCACCGATCTGCATTATGAGAATGGCTGAAACGGATGCGTAATTTAGGATGACATCACTGATAAGAGCTTAGATAGTGATTTAGAAGGTCAAGGGCTTCTGATTCTGATGCGAGACGGTGACGAATCATATAAAGAAACGGTTTGACTCGCGTATCACTTAAAGGCGCAGGCTCCCACATACAGAGGAGCACTCCATCTTCGTTGTGAATGATGTTGTATTTAATGACGACTTTCGAGGATTCTGGGGGCTGCATGGGTGGGGCTATTGGGGATGGGCGATCGCCCCAAAAGCAAGCAAACTTGACGCTAAATTTTTAATTTTGAAATGTGCGGCTCAGCTGCATATTTCAAAATTAAGGTTCGGGTTTTATGAAATCCACGCTCCTAACGGAGTTAGACGTCTACCTATAACCATACATAGCAATCCTAAATGGGTTGTGAGAGCTACACCCCTTAAGGGCGCAGCTCTCACAACCCACCTATCTCACAACTGAATTTAGGACTGCTATATATGGGTCAGTAAGTCCTGGTTGCCTCAGGTAATATCGCCTCATCCCGATTCGCTATACTATTGTGTTTCTGCATCGTTACAACACATAATCGGCGCGTTTTTCGGCAACTTTTGCCCGATCAGATGAAAAAGTGTCCTATCCCTAGATTTTATTATCCTCCGGCTGCAAACACGGTCATCAGCACGATAGACAGCATCAGTCCAGGGCTAAGCAGCAAAATGAGGGTTAGCAAATCACCATGTTCCATAAGATCACCTTCTAAATCACGGGGGTTGATAAATCCATCATGACTGATGTTTTTAGTGGATTAAACTGACAATCCTTAAGGAAATGAAAAGACTTTGCGCTGGGAAAAGATGGTTAATAAATTTCAGGCCGCTACTTTAGACGAGTTATCGGCGGATGCGATCGCGGTTTCATCCAGTTGCTCCAAAATCTCCAGAATTTCTCGCTCAAAGGCAACCTGGGCACGATTGGTACGGCCACCGAGATAGAAGCGATCGCCCTCTTTCAACGCCCAAACTTGTGAATGCGATACGTAGCTCATCAGCACAGAGATCATCAGCAATCCAAATCCGGCATACACGATGGGAATCCCCGGATCGGCCTTGATTTGTAACCCCGTACTACCAACCACGCTGATTACCGATAGGTTGACATCATTGACTTTAGTCGCCATGCCTTCGCGCACGGTTGAGACGAGTTGCCCATCGTTGCCATAGATCAGCAGCGTGCCCTGGAGGTCTTTCGCCAGTACCGATACTCCTTCACTCAGGTCGGGCTTTGTCGGAATCCAGGTGCCCCAAATGCGACCTTTCCCTCCTGTCTCTAGAGGAGCCATCGGTAGCTGTAAGATTGGGCTGTTGTTCAAGCGAATCTGGACAGCAGCGATCGCCCAATCCGCCTGATAAAGCGTCACACCGCGATAGCGCAGCGGCTCATTTACATGAATGGTCTTCCGTTTCACCTCATTGCCCTGATCATCCAAAACCGAGAGATCAGAATAAAACTGGTCAATCGTGCCTGTGGGCGTGTAGTCAATCCAGAAGCGATTTACTTTTACCGACCAGTCTTTCGGAATTTGAGCCGCTGCCCAGGGACCCGCATTGAAAATATTTTGAATTCGGAACGTATTTCCGCTGGGCACCATCTCCTGAGCTGCAAATCCGGTCATCGATCCCCAAATGGAACCTGCCAGAATCAGCAGCATACTGGCGTGGACGATGATGGGGCCAATGCGTCCAGTGATG
>DATNPS010000138.1:0-10725 GCA_036703095.1 Crinalium sp.
AGAAATATTGGGTTTCCTCGGTTAATCCAACTTACATAAGGTTATTAAGTAGAAGGGCGTAAATAAAAACCGGGAGGGTGCCCCGGAGGGGCACCCTCCCGGTTTTTATAACACGGTTTAATTAGGGCTACCTACTTAGCATTCTCTAAAGTTGCCGGGTTAATAGATACTGTCGTTGAATTTTATAAACTCTCATGGGGTAAATAAAGTACCTCAATTAAATATAAACCCCAAAACCTGCGTGCCCCACGCAGGTTTTGGGGTTTATTTCACTAAGACCACCTACTTGTTATTTATGAACTTGCTTGAACACACAATTCAGACTTCTAGAATCTGTGTTGAAGTTCATGATGCTATTCGTAAACTATGCTTCGCCAAGACACGCAGATGGTACCTCTTCTTGCGAGTCGGGAATACTGCTAATGCTCGGTTGAGTTACTGCTTCAGAAAGGTTTTCATCTATGACCCGTGTAGTTGGCGACAAACGTTCCAATCGACGTAAAGGAACACCTGGAAATGATCAGTTGATTGGTTTAGGAGGACGCGATCGCCTGCTTGGCTTAGATGGCAATGATCTGTTGGATGGTGGCAACGGCCATGATTGGTTGGATGGTGGAACTGGAGCCGATACGCTTGTAGGTGGTATCGGTAATGATACGTACATCGTTGATAACCAGGGCGATCGCCTTTTTGAGAAACCCCATCAAGGAATAGATCTCGTCAAATCTTCCATTAGCCTTGCGTTAGGGGCTGATTTAGAAAACCTGCAACTCATGGGCGATCGCCCTTTAGATGGTCTTGGCAATCAGCTTAACAACCGTCTAACAGGCAACATTGCCAATAATATTTTAATTGGGGCAGGTGGTAATGATGTTCTGGTGGGGTTGGACGGCAACGATGTGTTGGTCGGTGACGGTAAAGGCAACAAACCCTTTGCAGGCCCGATTGGTAAAGATCGGATGATGGGTGGCGCGGGTGACGATGTTTACTATGTGAACGACCGGGGCGATCGCGTGATTGAACTCGCTGACCAGGGTGTAGATACGGTCTTTTCTAATCTGTCTCGCTATAGCTTACCTGCGAATGTAGAACAACTCTATCTATTCGATTCAGCATCTAGCTTAGAGGGAACCGGAAATGCTTTGGACAATAGTTTGTTTGGCAATAGCAACAGCAATGTGCTGAATGGACAGGAGGGGAACGATACGTTAGACGGTGGAACAGGTAGCGATCGCTTGATTGGGGGACTTGGTGACGATCGGTACTTTGTGGACAATACAGGTGATGCTGTGATTGAAGCGACGGATCAAGGCTTTGACACTGTCATTAGTACGGTGGACTATGTTCTTCCTGAGAATGTGGAGCAACTGTATTTGCAAGGTGCAACCAACAGCGTGGGACAAGGTAATGCGCTGGCGAATCGACTGGTCGGCAGTACAGGCGATAACACCTTGAAGGGTGAAGCGGGGAATGACGTGCTGGTTGGAGGAAAAGGTAACGATACATTGATTGGCGGAGAAGGTATGGATTTCTTCTCGTTCGCCATGCCGGACAACAAAACATTTTCAACAGATGAAATTGGTGTAGATACCTTGACCGATTTCAGGAGCGATCGCAATTTCATCATTCTTTCTAAAAGCACATTTGAGCTACAGAGCACTGCATCCTCTGATGGCACATTTGGTTTTAGTATCTTCAATGAATTTGCCGCTGTTGCTGACGATGCTACAGCCGCTAATAGCACAGCCAGAATTGTATTTAGCAGAGCGACGGGTACGCTATTCTATAACTCAAACGGAGCATCGGCTGGATTTGGCCCGGCTCAAGCGAGTGGAGCATTTGCTGTTCTTAACAATGTGACCGATCTCAACTTTCTAGATTTCTCGATTGTTAATTAAAACGTGAATTCGACGAACGGGCTTTTGGGGAAGTTGCGCGACACGCAACTTCCCCAAAAGCCCGATTTTGCGTGCGCGTCGCGCACGCAAAATCGGACTATCGAATTCACGTTAATTAAACTCTTGCAATGACGAGTTCACCATAGTAACAATGGCCTGCACAAGTTCATCTGGATCAATGGGTTTAGCAAGATGTCTCTGAAATCCAGCCGCGAATGCTTGCTGTTGGTTTATCTCTCCTGCATAGGCGGTTAAAGCAATGGCGGGAATGGTTCCACCTTGTGCGGGCGATCGCCCCCTAATTTGGCGTACCAGGGTGTAACCATCCATCTCCGGCATCCCGATATCGCTGATGAGAAGATCCGGTTTGAATGCGTCTACCTTTTCTAGTGCGGCGATCGCTGATGTTGCAACGGTTACCGCTGCCCCCGCTTGTTCCAGGATGGTAAAAATTAATTCCCGCATATCGGGTTCATCATCGACTATTAATATGCGCAGTCCTTGAAGTGGATAAGAGGTTGATGAAACCGTTGATATTTCTCCGCTTTTACCTTTTTCCGTTTCAGGTTTCTCATCTTTTTTTAGGGGTAATCGAATCGTAAACGTTGCGCCACATCCTTCCCCTGCGCTTTCTGCCTGAACCGTACCGCCATGTTGTTCTGTGAGATACCGAACGATCGCCAATCCCAAGCCCAGCCCACCAAATTTGCGAGTGGTGGTGCCATCTTCCTGCCGGAAGTACTCAAAGACATGCGGCAAAAACTCTGGCGTGATGCCTTTTCCAGTATCCTTAACCTGAATTTGAGCGTAATGCGTCTTTTGGCCCTGGCCGTTGAATCTATGATCAGTGACCGATGGTCTATCGTCCGCAACTAAGGACAATTCAATTGCGACATGTCCTCCCGTGGGAGTAAATTTGATCGCGTTGGATAGCAAATTCCACACGACCTGTTGTAAACGGCCCGGATCACCTGAGATCAATCCGATGTTGTGTGCGATCACTTTTTGAATTTCAATGTTCTTGGCTTCAGCCGACAATCGCACCGTTTCCAGAGCCGCATCAATGACGCTCACTAAATCAACCGAACAAATATCCAGTGCCATCTTGCCACGCAAAATCCGTGATACATCAAGCAAATCGTCAATCAGTTGGGTTTGCAGTTTAGCATTGCGCTCAATAGTCTCCAGCGCTTTCTGGGTGGCTGATGCGTCAAACTGGCGCGTTTGTAAGAGCTTTGCCCAGCCCAAAATGGGATTGAGGGGCGATCGCAGTTCATGAGACAGCACGGCTAAAAACTCATCTTTAATCCGATTGGCGCGTTCGGCTTCGGCTCTTGACTGCTGTTCTGCTTCATACAGTTGAGCACGAACAATGGCCTGGGCACATTGGCGGCTCAGGGCCAACACAAAATCGCGATCGTCCTGATTCAACAGCTTAAATTGTTTGAAGGACAGCGATAGTCCTCCAACGGCTTGACCTTCCACCACCAACGGCAGTGAGATCCAGGCTTCAAACGGAAAGCGTTTGTACGTTTCTGCCAGATGAGGATAACGGGCTAGCCGTTCCGCTGTCGGTTCTGACCACATGGGCTGTCCCGTTCGCACGGCTTCGGCTAAGGGAACGGATGCATGAACTGAAAATCGCTGTTGAGCCGCTTCTGCGCTGATTCCGTATCCCTCCATGCGTACAACCTCCAGGGAGGTACCGTCTTCGCTTAGCAGGGCCATCAAGGCGGCATCGGCTTCCAGGGCAGATAAACTCTGTTCTACGATCACCTCTGCCACCTGAACGGGGGTGAGGGATTCAGAAAGAGCAGCCGTCACGGTTTGCAGGCGTGCAGTTCGGTCAGCCGCCCGTTCAGCCGCCTGTCGTGCGAGTTGGGCCTCTTGATACAGACGAGCGTTGTCCAAGGCGATCGCCGCTCGACGGGCCAGTTCCTCTGCCAGGGACAGGTCATCCAGGCTGTAGGAGCGTCCGGACTCAGCCGCAATAAATGAAATCGTACCCAGCGTTTTGTTGCGTGCGCGCAGAGGCACCAGCATGGCAGAGCTAAAGCCGATTTCTCGTAAAATTCTTAAATGCTCTGGATCGCGTGCGACAGCGACAATCTGCTCGTCGGTAATGGTTGGATAGTACTCCGATTGTCCGCTGCGTAAGACCTGAGCGATACCGCGTGGTGCGTTCAAATCGGGTGGATAGCGACGGTGTAATTCCAACCCCCATTGCACCTTAGCCGGATCAATGTGAGTGGTTGCCAGCCGTTCCAAGCAGCCATCATCCTTCAAAATATCAACAGCGCACCAATCGGCCAACGTGGGAACGACCGCTTGCGCAACGCTGCTCAGGGTATATTCGTAATCCAGGGAGGAGGTGAGCGTCTTGCTGGTTTCTGCTAAGAATTCTGCCCGCTGTTCGGCGGCTTCTGCGACTCGTCGTGCGGCTTGTTCTCGCACTAATAATTGTTCTCGCTCTAATTCTGCTTTCTTTCGTTCTGTGATATCGCGAATGACACTCAAAACTACATCTTCAGTGCCAATCACTGCACTCTGAGAGCTGACTTCTACGGGAAACCTGCTGCCATCTTTACGACAATGCACTGTTTCGAACAAAATTCCCTGCTGAGCAGCTTGCTCAAACTGCTCAGGGATGGCATCCCGCGTCTCAGGAGCACGCAAATCCGCAATTCTCAGGGTCAGCAATTCAGCCCGATCATAGCCATATGCCTGTACGGCAGCCTGATTTGCCTCCAGAATTTGGCCACTCCGGCGGAAGTAAAGCACAATGTCCCGACTATGTTCTGAGAGCAGTTGGTATCGTTCTAGAGCTTTCTCAGCCTGAATTCGCTCGCTCACATCGATCGCCACACCTGCCAGCACTGGTTTACCCGACCCAGTGCAAAACGGAAACTTAAAGGACATGTAGCGGTGTTCCCCATCTTGATGATGAATCGTTTCCAGCATTTGCATTGGCTCACCACTGGCTAGCACCGCAACATCATTGATATGAAACTGTTGCGCAATGGCAGGTGGCAACAACTCAAAATCTGTTTTGCCCAGTAACTCAGATTGCGATCGCTGGTAAATTCGCTCAACCCATGAATTGGCATAGAGGTATCGTCCAGCCTCATCTTTGATAAAGGCGGCGATCGGGCTATGGTTCATGAAGCTTTGAAATAATTCCTGGCTTTCTTGTAACGCTATTTCTGTTCGCTTGCGATCGGTAATATCAAGCGTTACACCGACCATCCGAATCGGCATGTCTTTAGCGTCATACACGATTTGACCCCGAACAATCAGCCAGTGCAGACTACCATCCGGGTGATAGCAACGCTCCTCTACCTCATAGTCAGTTCGTTCTGTGATGCTGCGCTGAATGGCGGTTTGAACCAGTGGGCGATCGTCTGGATGCAGTGCGGCAAACAGCGTTTCGTGAGTAAACTCTGCATCTGCTGGTAAGCCAAAATTTGCTTTACATTGAGCGGAGCAGGTGAGCACTCCTGTGACCAGATCATGTTCCCAAGACCCTAACTTTGCCGTTTGTAAGGCAACTCTAAAATGTTGCTCTTGCTGTTGCAGTGCTAATTCTGCCTGTTTGCAATCAGTAATATTGCTAACAGATACCGCGATTCTGCCACTTAACGGAACGACCACATGACGAAACCAGCCTGTTAGATCCTGGCGTTCGTAAAATGCCTCAAATGTGGCAGCCATACCCGTTTGAACAACGGTTACATAACGATCGAAAATACCGCTGGTTTTACAATCTGGAAAGAGGCTCAGCAAAGACTGACCGAGCAGATCATTTGGTGTACGATGGACACTTTGTGCTGCGATCGGATTCGTGTATTCAATAATGAAGTCAGAGAGTTCGCCGTTTACATTCCACACGTTTCGTAAAATTGTAAATCCGTCAGGTGATGCTTCTAGCACCTGACGAAATAACTCCTCACGGTTGGGTAGGGAGTTAGTTTCTGAATGCTCCATATGTGAGGAATGATTAAATATCGAAGTCTCTGCCTCAGTCATCGAACGCTCGACTCCACCTCTGAAAAGTATTGCTCTAACAAGGATCGACTCTGCGTTTGAAGCTCTACCACCGATGAATGAGTTAACTCATTGAGAATCGTTTTGACTTGCTTCAGAGCAAGGGGTGAGGGCTGCATGTGTCCATTTTCCCAGCGATTAATCGTGCTAAACGCAACGCCCAGCGTTTCGGCAAACTGCTCTTGGCTTAAGCCAATTAAGTACCGAAGTTGGCGAATCAGGTGGCTCACTTCGGGTTGCTTAAGCACAGCGGTCTTTTTAACCATGAAGATTGAATGGAGAACAATAGGTCAATCAATATAGCGTTTGCTATATTCCTCATTCTGAAGGTATAAATTGGTGCATCTATCTATCTCAGGGAGGAATTGCAAATTTGTGCGATCGCCAACTCCATCAAAAGCAAAGCTTGGGAGCTGGGCACTGCCCACCCTACGATCGAGCTTTGGATAGCAATTCTCATTGTGAAATTAATTACGGGTTTTGCGCGCCCGTCAGGCGCACAAAACCTGTAATTAGTGGCAGGGCAAGCTCGCCGCAGACGAGCTTGCCCTGCCACTAATTACATACTGAGAATTGCTGTAGGCTTTAAGCACGTCTGAATTAGGACGTCAAACGTTGTAAGCTAATGTTAAGAGTGTTTAAGATCTCCCCTATGACCATCGCCCCTCTCAGTTGGGCTGAACTCGAAGCCCTGGCTAATTTTCACGTTGATACGGTTAATGGGCCTACCAATGCTCAGGCTCGGCTGCGTCTGTTTGGCCATAGTGAATCTGAGGTGCGAGTTACGCTCTACCGCGATAACCATGCCTGGTGTCCCTACTGCCAAAAAGTTTGGCTATGGCTTGAGGAAAAACAAATTCCCTATCGCATCGAGAAAGTGACGATGTTTTGTTATGGGGATAAAGAAAGCTGGTACAAGCGCAAGGTGCCATCGGGCATGTTACCTGCACTTGAACTCGACGGACGCCTCATTACGGAAAGCGATGATATTCTGATGGCTCTGGAACGCGCCTTTGGCCCACTGGGGCAGGGTATGGAATCGGCTGACGTAGTTCCGCTGCGACGACTGGAGCGATTGCTCTTTAGAGCCTGGTGTAACTGGCTGTGCTATCCAACCATGCTGCAACAGCAGGAGCAGCGCAACCGGAAGCAGTTCATCGAAATGGCGAATAAAGTCGAATATGCCTTGGCCAGCACTCCAGGGCCCTATTTCCTGGAAGAGTTTGGTACTGCTGATGTAATCTTCACGCCGTATGTTGAGCGTATGAATGCCAGCCTGTATTACTACAAGGGCTATTCACTGCGAGAGGACAATCCTCGCCTGGCGGCCTGGTTTGAGGCGATGGAAAGCCGCCCAACCTATCGCGGTACCCAGAGCGATTTTCATACCCATGCCCATGATTTACCGCCTCAGATGGGCGGTTGCTGGGAAAATAGTGAACCGCAAACGCGGCTGAATCAACAGCGGGTAGATAATGGTCCCTGGTTTGGCTTACCCGATGTGGTGTATGCAGAACCGGACACTTCCCGGCAGGAAGCCCTTCACCGTGTGGTTAAACATCATGCCAATATTATTCGGGTCAACCCTGCTGATGACTCCCTGTTTGATCAGGCGTTGCGCTGTGCCTTGACCTATATGATGACAGGCGAACTTTGTACTCCACCCGTTGGGTCGGATACTGCATTGCGATATTTGCGCGATCGCATTAGTGTCCCCCGTGACATGTCCATCTATGCGGCTAAATACTTGAAGGAGGCATTGGAGAAGACGGCTGCTTTGGTGGGTGATGCTCAGGGTACGCCCATTCCCGTTAAGCACCGACGCGACCAAGACCCGACTAACTTTGCCAATCGTTAAGCCGACGAGTCAGGGGTTCCACTCCTGCACCTTGTCCTAAACCGAATGAATACAGCCATAGCGAAAGACAAAGTCGCGTGAAAGCATCCCATCCGTGCTGTCTTGCACCACCGAAATCAGGTTGTTGCCTTGTCAATCAGCGTATTCAATGCGGCTCCGCCAGACGTAAAAACATCAGCAAGTCTCAGTATGCAACTGGGGGGAGGTGAATTTGCCTCACTCCAGTTGCGGGTTTTGCCCGCCCGTCGGGTGCGCAAAACCCGCAACTGGCTTCAGAATAAGAATTACTGTCTGCATCCAAAACAAAATTGACCGCTGTTTTCTTCCAACATGCAAGATAACCTTGGATAGACGTTAATGATTGTAGTCTTAGGCTAAAAGCTAGATAGAAGTGTCATTTGTAGGTCTTAACCATGGACTTTAAGTATCGATGGAAGAATGGAGTACCTCCTAACCGGGATCAAGCGGCCCAGGAAGGTAATCTATTGGATGAAAGCCAGTTTGAAACGCCAGAAGACCATCAAATGGCTGAAAACATGGCAAGAAAACAGCTTAACGTCCCCCTTCAACCTGCCGATGCTAATACACCACCTTTGCCTCGAGCACTTCCTCTAGAAAGACAAGACGCTGAAATTTAAATAAACGTGAATTCGATTGCGCCATTTTAGCTGTGCGTCGCGTGGCTGAAATGGCTCAAAGAGATGCCCCACGCGACGCGTGGGGCATCTCTTTGAGCATTCGTCGAATTCACGTCTAGTTAAACTACGGCCACTTTGATGCCTGATTCTGAGCACACGATGCACGCTGCTAGAGGATTTGAATTCGCCAGGTAGACAATGCATAATCAATAAGCGCCTGTGTAACTAGTTTAGGTTGGTGAATAAATCCCTTAGTGATCAATCTCCAATTCATGCGCCTAAAGCTTCGGAAGGTCAGTTTCCGGCAAATTTCACGAGAGTATCCCAATTGAGACAACTTTACATAGACGGCTGGCAGATCGGCATATTTCGTTCTGACATACACAGCAGGTTTTTCAGTGTAATGATGCTTGCCTGCGGTACATTCTAAATAATTTTCTACAGTCACTTTGACACTTCCGTGAAGAGCACAAAAACCAGTCCAGTAGAGCTGAACGAAGAAATTATCTAATCCTTCTTGCCATTCTTGTAGCGCTTTTTGCGCTTGCTTGGTTTTATAGACCAGTGCAGTGGTTAACGAAATTCCGGCTCCAGCTCTTTCCTCTAAACAACGCTCAAAAATTTCTAACCCATTGCTATAAACAGTATCTTCCTTCAAATTAAAACAGCGTGCAAAATGTAGTTTCTTTGTTTTAGGAAAACGACTGGAGTAGTTTAAGACAAGCAGGGATAAATCAGAGGTTTGGCGAAGCGTATTGAGAATATAGCCTAAGGTGTTCTCGTAGATCAAATCATCGTCACTAATCGTCCAAACATATTTGCCTTGGGCAGCACTAATGCAGTGAGCAATGTTTTTGACGGCCCCGACATTATGGCTGTTGCAGTGGACTCGAAACTGAAGATCGGAACGGAGCAAAAATTGTGATTGCCATTTTCTAATCACGGCAGGAGTGTCATCTGTAGAGCAATTATCAGAAATGAACACTTCGCATTCTGCTTCGTATCCTTGAATGGCTCGATTTAACCAGTCTAGCTGTTTATCTAAAAGTGAAGCACGATTAAATGTTGGGAGACATATACTGAGCAAAATAGTCATAAGCTCTTGAGAGAACTCTTTAATGTTGCACAAGGATGAATGCAAGAGGGCGATCGCCCTCTATTGGGTTAAGATGCGATGGGTGCTTTCTGACCACGCTGTGAAATGACACGCGCAGGAACTCCAACCGCTACAGAATAGGGTGGGATATTTTTGGTTACAACTGATCCTGCACCAATCACACTGCCGCGTCCGATGGTCACTCCATCCAAGACACGAACCCCATTTCCTAGCCAACAATCATCTTCAATAACAATTCCTTCAAACGTAACGTGCTGTTTACGAATTGGGGAATGCGGATCATCAAAGTGGTGGCTATTGGCATAGAATCCAGATTGGGATGCAATCAAGCAATCTTTCCCAATGCTGATGGAGCCAGCTCCAACAATACAAACATAAGGCCCAATATAGGTTGCATCACCAATTTCAATTTGACAATCTCGCTGGGCTTTTATATCAACGCCGCGATCAAGACAAACATCTTTCCCTAATCGAACACGACTCGTTTGATCTCCGCAATCAATGCGAACATCTCGAAGGATTTTAACCCTATCTCCAAACTCAATACCTGCGGCTCGAATAAATTCGACACCTGGCTGAATATAGACGGATTTCCCCAGATGAGCAAAGATATTTTGATATAGCAATCGACGTATGAGCAGACCAGGCTGTAGAGGAATTGAACCTGCCAATAAGAATGCTAGAGATTCACGACGACGATGCCAGGTAGATGTTTTTTGGAACTTATCACCCATTATATATTCACCTCTTTAAGGCCTCAAACAGCAAGTATCCATTGTAAACGTAGAAATTAGCCTAATCAGGTGAATGTATAACTGGATAGGTTCGGTTATTCTCCAACAATGTTCAGTCTTTACGCTTAATTGTACGGAAGCTAACTTAAGACCTACTAGGTTTGTATAGGAACAGAGAATCGCCGTCTTCTATCTAAAGGAATAGAAACGGCGATATCTCATGAATCTATTAGTAGCAAGGCTCCTTGAGAATAAGGCCAGGGAACTGTATAAAACTTATCAATCATACTCATTCATAGTCATTCAGTTCTCCTTTAGACCTCATCTTTAAAGCTGTAGGAGCATTCTATGGAATGCCCCTACAGAACGTTCAAACTGTTATTTTGCTCAAACTTTACTTCGCATAAATGGAATCAGCATAGGAACACGCTGTCGG
>DATNPS010000148.1:0-48534 GCA_036703095.1 Crinalium sp.
CCCACCTTCCGCATCTCCCTCATCCCCCCTATCCTCCCCAACATCCCAATCCTCCGATTCCCAACCCCCAACCCCTAACCCCCAACCCCTAACTCCCAACCCCCAACCCCCTGCCCCCAATCCCCGCATTGTCGTCCTCGATCCCGGTCACGGTGACAGCGATACGGGTGCGATCGGTCTGAATGGATTAGTCGAAAAAGATGTTGTCCTGCCGATTGCCCTAGAAGCAGCGGAAGCGCTCAAACAGCGAGGAATTCAGGTGGTACTTACCCGGTCAGACGATCGCTTTCCGACTCTCAACGATCGAGTCCAGGTGGCAGAACAGGCCAAAGCCAACGTATTTGTCAGCATTCACGGCAATGCTCTGAGCACAGACCAGCCCGATGCTAATGGCCTGGAGACTTATCACTATCCCGGCTCTGTCAGCGGTGCGAGTCTCGCGCAAGCGATCCAGACCAGCATTTTACATAGTGTTGATGTGCGCGATCGCGGTGTTCGTCAGGCCAACTTCTACGTTCTCCGCCACACCTCCATGCCTGCGGCCTTAGTTGAAGTGGGCTTTCTCACAGGTCAGCAGGATAGCCAGAACCTCTCTCAGCCGGATTACCGCAGTAAACTGGCACGAGCGATCGCCAATGGCATTCTGCAATACATTGCAGGCACCGGATATTAATGTTTTTGCGCCATTTCAGCTATGCGTCGTGTGGCTGAAATAGCGCTATCGAATTCACCTGATATTGAAATCTGCGATCCCTGATCCCTGTACGTCAATCCTCGTACCCTGGTAGATTAAGTTAACGATAAGCGTTCGGCAAGGGAATATTTATGGCTGAAATTCAATTTTCGAGGGGCATACCAGAAGATGTTGTTCCGGATGTTCGTCTCACCCGCTCGCGAGATGGTAGCAATGGTACCGCTACGTTTTATTTTCAAAATCCTAAAGCCTTAAGCAACGATTCTACAGAAGATATCACCGGAATGTATCTGGTTGATGAGGAAGGCGAGCTAGTCACGCGGGAAGTCAAAGCAAAATTTGTGAATGGTCAGCCCGAAGCGTTAGAAGCTATCTACATCATCCGCAGCGCCAGTGAGTGGGATCGCTTTATGCGCTTTATGGAACGATATGCCGAAGAAAATGATTTGGGCTTTAACAAATCATAAGCAATGGCTCACCTGCCTCATCCCGATCCCCAATCTGTTGTAATTCGCTGTGCTGTAATGACAGTCAGCGATACTCGTTCTCCTGAAACCGATCGCAGCGGTCAGTTAATTCAACAACTGCTGCACGAGGCTGGACATCAGGTCACGGCATATGACGTGATTCGGGATGAACCGGAGCAAATTCAGTCACGCCTCCAGTCACTCTGTCAGAGATCAGATGTGGAGGCTGTGATTTTTAACGGAGGAACCGGGATCGCGCCCAGAGATACCACCTACGATGCCCTCGAACGTCTTCTGGATAAGGTCTTGCCTGGATTTGGCGAACTCTTTCGCTGGTTAAGCTATCAGGAGATTGGATCACGCGCGATCGCGTCTCGTGCGATCGCTGGGGTTTGTAGGTCTAAGCTCGTGTTTTCGGTTCCCGGTTCTACCAATGCGGTTCGCTTAGCGGTTGAAAAACTGATCTTGCCCGAACTGGTTCACCTGGTCGGTCAGGTTAAGGTGAATTCGGCGGATGGTTCTCAAGGATAGTTTCGGGTCACACACCTTTTCTCAAAGCACGATCGTTGGATTAGAGGGATGCAGGGGTGAAACCTCTGGCTGGAGGTGCAAGTCTCCCCACCCCCTTTGGTTCTCGGTGTCCTAACTAAGACGGCCACAGCTATAGCTACAAAAAATGGGCATCCCGCTAGCGGGATGCCCATTTTTTGCAATTCCACTTAGCGTGGAGTAATATTCAAGCTTTGTTCTTGATTGCTGATAGTAGCTCGCAGCGCTCTAGGTGTATTGCGATTAGCGAGAATCGTTTCCCGCAGTGCCGAAACGGCTCCTGTATATTGGGGATCGGCATTGGTCGCAAACGCATTGGGCGTACTGGCTAGCCGCTGCCGCTGCGTATCCGACAGGCTAATTTGAATATCGGGCGCGATACCGCGATGGCTGATATCCGTTCCATTAGGGGTGTAGTAATGGGCGATCGTGACCGCCAATCCCGACCCGTCCGACAACGAATGAACCGACTGCACCAGCGCTTTACCAAAGGTTTGAGTGCCAACTACCGTGGCGCGATGGTTGTCCTTCAGCGCGCCTGTCAAGATTTCGCTGGAGCTAGCCGAATTTCCATCCACCAGAATGGCTAAAGGCAAATCGGTAATAGCAGTGTGATTGGCCGCTATCTCTTCGCTTGATCCATCGCGATCGACTGTCTTCACAATTGAGCCATTCTCCAGCCACATCCGCGAAATATCGACACTAGCCTGCAATAACCCACCTGGGTTTCCTCTCAAGTCAAGCACAAAGCCTTCAACATGCTGATTCAGCAAATCACGAATAGCTTGACGCATTTGCTCAGAAGCATGGGCGCTAAATTCATTCAGGCGAATATAGCCAATTCGGGCATTGCCTTCTTGCTTCAGGCTATAGCGCACGGTGGGCAGCTCAATGCGTGCTCGCACGAGGGGCAAGTCAAAGGCGTCTGCTCCTTCCCGCTGAATTCTTAATGTAATTCGGGTGCCTACCTCACCGCGAATTAAGTTAGACGCATCTTCTACCGACATGCCCTGCGTGGGTTTGCCATCAATCGCCAGAATGCGATCGCCCGACCGAATTCCAGCGGTCGAAGCAGGCGAATTCGGAATTGGTTCAACCACAGCCAGTTCGCCCGTCTGCTCATTGGCCTGTAGCCGAATCCCTACCCCAGAAAGCTCTCCCGATGTTTGGCTGGTCAGCTGATCATACTGCCGGGGGTCCATAAACCGGGTATAGGGGTCATCTAAGCGATGCAGCGCGGCCCTGAGGGCATCATACGCCTCTTGCTGAGACGAGTACTCACGACCCAGCAATTCCTGCCGGACGGACTGCCAATCGACCCGATTGAATGTGGTATCTACATACTCCCGATTCACGATCTGCCAAGCTTCGTCTAAAACAGCCTTGGGACTATCCTGCAAAGACGCTTGCACGGAAGGGCTAAGGGCAGGGCTGAGCAGAGAAATTGTGGTAGTAGCAGCAAGCGCCCCACCAAAAAGAGCGGCATGGAGGAGATGAGACAGTCGTGATTGCTTCATTGAAATTGACCGGGTTAGGTAGGCAGAATCAACAACAGGTGACAGATTCAGAGAAGCGACGTAGAGAAAATGCGCCTCCGAAAGCGGTGACAGGGCCAGCTTGTTTTGGGATACAACAGCTCGTCTGAGAGATAATCACACCACACGCTTCAACGACTAACCAGATAGTCTTTTGTCTCTGCTGTGAAGCATTGGCTACAAGATACCTGGACAGTTTAATCGAACCAGATCAGCTATGTGCCACTTTTCAGTAGTGTCCTTGCTGGATGACCACGCTTCAGCTCTACTGCATCAGCCCTAAGTCTGAGATCGTCAACCTGTTCGCTATTTCTTGCTAATCTAACCTTTCCTGGCTCTTTTGCCACAGGAATCTGTGAGGAAAATTTACGAAATCTTTAAAGTGACGCTAAGACTGTCCTGTTCGCAGTTATCAGTACCCGTAAGCCCCCGTGCAAAATGTGAATTCGGCAAATTTAAAAAAACAGTGTGCAAACTGGTCAGCTCAGGACAATTCTAGTTGGATGGACTAACGTTAGCTACTGTAGCCAGCTCTCCGTTTGTTCTGCTCACTATGCTCAAAGGCAACTCGTCCCGAACACGACGCCCCTCGAAGCGCGATCGCTCTCAGCGCAGATCCTTCACGAAATGGCTTCTGTTGGCCGTAATGGGAGGGATAGGATTTGTCCTGTGCGGCTGGTTGTTCGTTAATACGATGAATTTGAAGGCAGCGGCAGCGGAGTCGGTCGATGCTTACCTGGTTCTAGGGGGGAGCATTAAGCGAGAAATGCACGTTGCGGATCTGGTCAAACAGCATCCCGACATTCCTGTCCTGATCTCGTCTGGATCTGATGATCCGTGCATTAAGCTGATTTTCGAGCGTGAGCAAGCTCCTATGGAACAGGTGTGGCTGGAGAAATGCGCCGACTCGACCTTTGATAACTTTTATTTTGCGATCGCCATTCTGCGACAGTGGGGCGTTCGTAAAGTCAAGGTGATTACGTCCGAAAGCCATCTACCCAGAGCGCTCTGGCTGGGCCAAATTATGTTGGGTTCTCATGGGATCTGGGTGGAACCGGAGATTGTGGTCGAGGAAGGGGTTCCGGCCAATAAGGAGTCTTTAATTAAAACAGGCATTGACCTGGCTCGTGCTTCTATCTGGGCAGTCGTGGGTCAATTTCATACCCCAAAATGTGAGGATCTCCAGTACCTTCCAGAGGTGGATATGGCGGACTGGGAACGCAAAGGATTTCATTGTGAACATCAGGCTAATCTATAAGGCAACTTGGTTTCCTGATGTATGGAACTATAGACGCATGACCCAAGCCAAGTCATTCAAACCCCGATGCCTCGATTGCCTTGAAACCATTGTTCTCGAACTAGCAACTGCCAGCATTCGAACTGGAACAGCAGATTCACATTAATGGCAAAATCGATGCAAATGCTGAGCAAACCGCTCAACTCACAGAGGGCTATTGGAGCTTAGACATCTCGTGTCTAACTATATTCAGGGCCGCTCTAATTTATAGATCTAAAGACGGGAAAAGATCTTCATCCTTCTTAACTTGAATTCGACGATTGGGCTTGTGGGAGAGTGGCGCGACGCGCCACTCTCCCACAAGCCCGATTTTGCGTGCGCGTCGCGCACGCAAAATCGGGCTATCGAATTCATGTTTTCTTAAGGTTAGAGTGTTTTTATTGAACAGTCTTAACTGAGCCAATCCTGGAGACTATACGCCTAATGTAGGAAGAAATCTCGACGTTAAACGTTCTTAATAGTCATAGCTGCTCTAAATCGCAATATCAATTCAGCTCAGTCTGAAACCCGCTGACATTGACGGCTCTAAGAAGGATGTAGCGATCGCAAATGAGTAGATAGGGAGTGTGTGAGCTTCGCCTCCAACCAGGAGTTTTACCTCTGCACCCCGTTCAAATTTCAGTTTAGATCGCTATACGCAGTCAATTTTGTTCAATCAATGATTGAGGAAAATTTCGTCATTAAGTTTTAAGACACTTCTGCGGCAAGTCTATGTCACAATGTAAGCGGTTTTGCCAATTCAATGAAGAATTTTGAAGTAGGCGCGAGTCATGGAATCGATTTATGAATATGCCTGGTTAATCCCAGTTTTACCCCTGCTAGGGGCAATGCTAGTTGGCATAGGTTTAATCTCTTATGGAAAGACTGTTAACCGTCTCCGTAAGACGAGTGCAGTTTTTATCGTGTCCCTTTTAGGGGCAGCGATGGTCTTATCCTTTGCGTTGCTGTGGAGTCAAATTCAAGGCCATGAGCCTTATCTCCGCATGATTGACTGGGCAGCCGCAGGAGACTTTCACCTGGCTATGGGATACACCATCGACCATCTCACATCCCTGATGTTGGTCATCGTCACCACGGTTGCATTTCTGGTGATGATCTACACCGATGGTTATATGGCTCATGACCCAGGCTATGTCCGGTTCTATGCCTACCTCAGTTTGTTTAGTTCTTCCATGTTGGGTCTGGTAATTAGCCCTAACCTGGTGCAGGTCTATGTGTTCTGGGAACTGGTGGGGATGTGCTCCTACCTGCTCATTGGTTTCTGGTATGACCGCAAAGCGGCGGCTGATGCTTGCCAAAAAGCTTTTGTGACAAACCGAGTGGGTGACTTTGGTTTGCTGCTAGGGATTCTGGGATTGTTTTGGGCGACTGGCAGTTTCGAGTTTGAAGTGATTGGCGATCGCCTTCAGGAACTTGTCCAATCCGGTTCTCTCAGCGTCGTTCTAGCCTCTCTCTTTGCGGTTCTGGTATTTTTAGGCCCCGTCGCTAAATCAGCTCAGTTCCCGCTTCACGTCTGGCTGCCCGATGCGATGGAAGGTCCTACTCCCATCTCTGCTCTGATTCACGCGGCAACGATGGTGGCGGCGGGTGTATTTTTGATCGCTCGCATGTTCCCCATGTTTGAGCATTTGCCCGTCACGATGAATGTGATTGCCTGGACGGGTGCCTTCACCGCGTTTCTCGGTGCAACGATCGCCATTACGCAAAACGATATTAAAAAGGGTCTGGCCTACTCCACCATGTCTCAGTTGGGCTACATGGTCATGGCTATGGGCGTGGGTGCCTACGGAGCAGGGTTGTTTCACCTGATGACTCATGCCTACTTCAAAGCCATGCTGTTCCTTGATTCTGGTTCTGTGATTCACGGCATGGAATCAGTGGTGGGTCACGATCCCGCATTCGCACAAGACATGCGGCTGATGGGTGGCTTGCGGAAATACATGCCCGTTACAGCGACGACCTTCTTGATTGGAACGCTAGCGATCTGCGGGATTCCCCCCTTTGCTGGATTCTGGTCAAAAGATGAAATTCTCGGATCAACCTATGAGGCAAACCCCGTTCTCTGGGCTGTGGGTTGGTTAACGGCTGGAATTACAGCTTTCTATATGTTCCGCATGTATTTCATGACCTTCGAAGGGTCGTTCCGGGGCAATGATGAAAGCATTAAGAAAAAGCTCAAAACCGAACAGCTTCAGCGGTTAGGGTTGGCTTTTGGCCCCGGTGCCATGAATCCTCAAGAATTAACGGCTGACCTGCCTCAAGAAGCCCAAGATCACGAAGCGCCTGAAGGGCATCATCACAGCCATGAGCCTCACGAGTCTCCTTTGTCAATGGCACTACCACTGGTAGTTCTGGCTGTTCCCTCGGTGCTGGTGGGTCTGGTTGGCACTCCGTTTGCTAACTACTTTGAAGCCTTTATCCATCCACCGGGAGAAGCTGAGATCGCGGCCTTCCCAGCCCTGGAAATTCCAGCAGAGTTTGAGTGGGGTGAGTTCTTAGCGATGGGCGGCAGTTCTGTAGGGATTGCCCTGATTGGCATCACCCTGGCATCGCTGATGTACCTGAGACACAAGATTGATCCGGGGGCGATCGCCAAGAAGATTCAGCCGCTTTATCAGCTCTCACTTAACAAGTGGTACTTTGATGAAATTTATGATGCTGTCTTCGTTCAGGGTAGCCGCCGTTTGGCCCGACAAGTCCTTGAAGTGGACGTTCGCATCGTAGATGGCATTGTGAACTTGACCGGGTTCATTACCCTCGTAACGGGCGAAGGTTTGAAATACCTGGAAAATGGACGGGCACAGTTCTATGCGCTGATCATATTCGGTGCCGTTCTCGGCTTAGTTTTAGTATCCGGAATCACCTGATATCTCCCTCTATGTTGGAACTAGAGTTTTTTCAGCGGAAAAACTTTAGTTCCAAACCTGTTTTGGTTCAGATGAATATTGGATACTACGGATAGCCTATCCCTGATCCCTAAATCTCATCACCCAACCGACTTATTTAACGGTAGATAGCAATTTAATAATGAATACCGCTAATTTTCCTTGGCTGACGACCATTATTCTCTTCCCAATTTTGGCGTCGCTAATCGTTCCATTTATTCCCGATAAAGACGGCAAAACGGTTCGCTGGTTTGCGCTAACTGTCGGCTTGATTGATTTTGGACTGCTGTCCTACGCGTTTTACAGTCAGTACGATCCTTCTAGCTCTGAAATGCAGCTAGTGGAAAGCTACTCCTGGGTCGCCTCGCTTGATCTGCGCTGGTCAGTGGGAGCCGATGGCCTGTCTATGCCACTGATTCTGCTGACTGGATTTATCACAACGCTGGCGATTCTGGCATCCTGGCCAGTTACTTTAAAGCCAAAGCTGTTTTATTTCTTGATGCTGGCGATGTACGGCGGACAGATTGCCGTATTTGCCGTTCAGGATATGCTGCTGTTTTTCCTGGCCTGGGAACTGGAGCTGATCCCGGTTTATCTGCTGCTGTCAATCTGGGGTGGAAAGAAACGTCTTTACGCCGCAACGAAATTTATTTTGTATACAGCGGGTGGGTCGCTATTCATTCTGGTAGCGGCTCTGGCGATGGCTTTCTATGGCGATACTGTCACGTTTGATATGCGATCGCTGATGGCAAAGGACTATCCTCTTAACTTCCAGCTTCTGGTTTATGGAGGATTCCTGATTGCTTACGCCGTGAAGCTGCCTATTTTTCCACTCCACACCTGGTTACCGGATGCCCATGGAGAAGCAACGGCCCCGGTGCATATGCTGCTAGCGGGCATTCTGCTGAAAATGGGTGGATATGCCCTGGTTCGGATGAATGCAGAAATGTTGCCCGATGCCCATGCTTACTTTGCGCCCGTGCTGGTGATATTAGGCGTGGTCAACATCATCTATGCAGCTCTGACGTCGTTTGCTCAACGCAACCTGAAGCGTAAAATCGCCTATTCCTCCATTTCACACATGGGGTTTGTGCTGATTGGGATCGCATCGTTCACCGATTTAGGACTGAGCGGAGCAATGCTGCAAATGGTTTCACATGGACTGATTGGAGCAAGCTTGTTCTTCCTGGTGGGCGCAACCTACGATCGCACCCATACCCTGATCCTGGATGAAATGGGCGGCGTTGGGAAGAAAATGCCCAAGATTTTCTCCATGTTCACCGCCTGCTCTCTAGCGTCTCTGGCGCTTCCCGGCATGAGCGGATTTGTAGCCGAGCTGATGGTATTTATCGGATTTGCTACCAGTGATGCCTACAGTCAGACCTTCAAAGTGCTGGTCGTTATTTTGGCTGCTGTAGGTGTGATCCTGACGCCAGTTTATCTGCTGTCAATGCTGCGCGAAATCTTCTTTGGGCCAGAGAATGAAGAGCTGGTGTCTCATGAAGCGCTAATCGATGCGGAACCCCGCGAGGTGTTTATCATTGCTTGCCTGTTGATCCCCATCATTGGAATTGGCTTCTATCCTAAGCTGCTAACCCAGGTTTACGATGCAAAGTCGTCGCAACTAACCGTTCGCTTGAGAGATTCGGTTCCTGCTTTGGCAGAGGGGCGATCGCCGGATGCATCCGTCTCGCTGCAACCGCTTGAGGCTCCCTCTATTGTCGGCACTTAGCCTCGGATAGAACTAGATTGGGGTAAAGAGCCTCACTCTGCGAGGCTCTTTACCCCAGTTTTTAAGTTAATGAAAGAAGCCTCGCCAGCGGCGAGGCTTCTTTCATCGCAAATTCAGCAGTGGTTTATCGAAATGCAAACCGCCTGAAGCGGTAATAATCCTCTACTCGTCCCTGCCACTGTTGCCAGCGATCGAGCACGTCCTCCGGTTCAAACCAGAAGATTTCTGCGGGGCGATCGCGAATGGCGACAACCAGCAACGCGTGACGTAACGTGATCCCATAGTCTGTATAGACATGATTCACGGCTCCACAATATGCCGCTAGCTGAAGCGGCCCGTCATACAGCCGCTCAACCGAGCCCTTGGGAGCATCGGCAGTTTTCCAGTCCAGAATGCAGGGTGTACCGCGATAGCTCGCCACACAGTCCACCTTTCCGGCATACCTGAGGTCATAGTGAAATACAGTGCTTTCAATCAGCCGCACATCCTGAATCTCAGACAGAACAGGCTGTAAGCTATCCCAGTACGGTTTGGCTGTTTCAGGACAGGAAATCTCTTCACCCAACAGATAATTCTTAACCTGCTTGTGGGTCAATGTGCCGCGTCGGCTCGCAGCACCCGCAACCCGATTGGCTTCCTCCGCTCCCAGGCGATCGCGCCACCGCATCAGGGCTTCGCGATCGGCTTGAGGTTTCGTCGCGTTCAGAATGGTGGTCACACTGGGCAACCGCATTCCTTTCGCATCGACAAAATAGCTACCGCCTTCTTGCCGAACGGTCTTGGCACTGTAAGACGGCAGGAGGTTAGGAGGAGGCATGAGGGGTGTTTGGTGTTGGGTGTTCGGGGAGATGAGGGAGATGGAGAAGATGGGGAGGATAGAGGAGATGGGGAGGATAGGGATGATGGAGGAGATAGGGGAGATAGGGGAGATATCAGCTTTCTTACTTCCCTACCTTCCCCACCTTCCCCATCTTCCCCACCTAGACACTCCCCGCAAATACCCTAGCCGCGGGGCCAGTCATGTAAAGGCGTTGGTCGGCTTCTGACCATTCAATTTCGAGACATCCGCCTGGAAGCTCGACAGTGGCTCGGCGGGCACATTTGCCGTTCAGTACACCCGCTACTAATGAGGCGCAGGCTCCTGTTCCGCACGCTAACGTGATCCCGGCTCCTCGTTCCCAGACGCGCATCTTCAGGTAGTCTTCGCGAACAACCTGGATAAACTCAGTATTGGTTCGCTTAGGAAAAGCGGAATGATGCTCGAATTGAGGGCCAATCTGTTCTAACGGAATAGCCGCCACATCATCCACAAACGTGATGCAGTGAGGATTTCCCATACTGACGCAAGTGACAGACCATGTCTGTCCAGCCACCTCTAGCGGCACGTTAATTACTTTTTGATCGGGAGCCGCTAGCGTGGTCGGAATTTCAGCCGCCAGAAGGCGAGGCAAGCCCATATCGACTGTGACCTGACCATTCGCCTCCATTCGGGGAGTGATGACTCCTGCCAGTGTATGAATGCGATAGGCTGGACGAGCAGATCCTGTTTCCTGGGTTTCCAGGTCAGCAATAAACCGCCCCAAACAGCGAATGCCATTGCCGCACATTTCTGGCTCAGAGCCGTCTGAGTTGAAAATGCGCATGGTGTAATCGGTGCCGTCTTGACCGGGCAGCGCAAAAATTACCCCATCTGCACCAATTCCAAAATGGCGATCGCACCATTCCACTGCCTGTTCTGGTGTTAAACGAGGCTCAGCCTGGTGCCGATTATCCACCAAAATAAAGTCGTTCCCTAACCCGTGATACTTTGTAAATTCAATCGCCATTGATGTCTCCGTAACTCGTGCAAACTCCAGCTCTGAAAATGGTCGGGGTTTTAATCGATTTTAACGACTTGCGATTCGCTTTTAGCTTTGGAGTTTATTCGCTACGATCCCATTAAGCGTATCAGGACAAACAACATGACCACTGAGCTTGAAACAGGACTGCCCAGCGTCCGCCAAATTCAAACATTGATTCGAGAAGAGAAGGAAGTAGAGCTAAAGTTAGTCACAAACGATTTATTGACGGGCAAGATGCGTTGGCAAGACCAAAATTGTATTTGTTTGATCGATCATTACGATCAGCCCACAATTATTTGGCGCAACGCTATCGTTTATCTGAAGCCCAAACTGTAGCGCTATTTCAGCTTAACGTGAATTCGGTAGCGCCATTTCGACCCGCACGTCGTGCGGGTCGAAATGGTACAAGATGGTGCCTCGTGTTTTGTGTGGGGCACCATCCTGTACGTTTAGCTATCTAACTCCCGTCGGCTCTCCATCGGTACATATTCCTGCATCATCTCGCTGATCGGAACGCTGACAATGGGCACTTGAAGCTGAGGCAAAACAGCCAGAGGCGCAACAAGTTGATTGACCCGATTCAGATCAGCCGTGCTGCCGCATAAGAGGAGGCGATCGCCCGCTTGCACATCCACCGTTCCGTCCGGAAATTGAATAAACCGTCCTTCCCGCCGCAATGCCTGAACCTGAACATCGTACTCCAGCATTAAATTCAGGTCTTTGAAGGTTTTTCCTAAAACGGGACTGCCAGACGGCACGATCAACCACTGACAGGATAGGTTCTTCGTTGGAACCGGGGCTTCACCTCTAGCCAGATCATCAAATGCGGCCAGTTCTTCAGCTTCACCTACCAGGAGAAGGCGATCGTCTGCTCTTATCTCAGTTTGGGGGTTGGGATAGTCGATCTGTTCTCCATTCGAGCGGCGAATCGCGATCAAACTCACCCCAATCAAACGGCGCAAATCGGTTTCCTGGAGGGTCATACCGACTAAGGGCGATCGCTCCGGCAGATTGTACCAGCGACTGCTCATATCTTGAGCGGCAGTTTGTAGATCTCTGGAAACTTCGTAAGACGGGCGTTCTGGCCGCAGGTCTAGATAATGACTGCTGCGAATTCCAGCTACCTCCTGCTGCACAGCGGGGAGCGGCACCCCGATGCTGGTCAACAGATGGGACGAGAGTTCCAAGCTCGCTTCAAATTCAGGCTGCACCACTTCGCGCGCGCCAAGCTGATAGAGCAATTCAATATCCTTATCCTGACCCGCCCGCACAACCACATCCAGGTCAGGCGACAGTTCTAAGGCACGTTTGAGGCAAAGGCGAGTGCTCATCGGATCAGGCAGGGCGATCGCCACCCCTTTCGCTTGCTCCACACCTGCTGCTTCCATCACATGCAGGCTGGCCGCATTTCCATACACATAGGGAATCTTCGCCTCCCGCAATTCTTGAATGACTTGTTCCGATTGGTCGATGACCAGGACTGGATACTCGTACTCTTGCAGCATCCGCACAATATTTCGCCCAATCCGACCATAGCCACAGATCACGACATGATTTTGAGTCGGCACATCTTCAGGCACCTCGATCGGAATATCCGCACCTTCCAGCCAGGTTTTTAGCCAGGGAACGTTCTCAGCCCAAGCAAACAGTTGAGGAATAAACCGCAGGACGAACGGGGTGAAGACCAGAGTGACGGCTGTAGTTCCCAAAATCAGCAGATAGACCTGACGCGACACCACACCGAGCACTTGCCCCTTGCTGGCCAGAACAAAGGAAAATTCCCCAATTTGGGCTAATCCTAATCCGGCAATCAGAGCGGTTTTGAGCGGATATCGGAAGGCTCGTACCAGAGGGGTAATGATCAGAAACTTGCCCACAAACACCAGCGCCACCAGACCCAGGATCAGCTCCAGATTGTTCCAGATAAACACGGGATCAATAAGCATCCCTACCGCTGCAAAAAACAAACTGGCAAAAATATCCCGGATTGGCTCTACATAGGTGAGCGTCTGGTCGGCATATTCCACCTCGGAGATCATCAAACCTGCAATAAACGCTCCCATTTCAATGGAAAGCCCCATATATTCGGTCAGCAGAGCGATCCCCAAACAAAGCGCTACCACGCCCAGCAGAAACAGTTCACGGCTTTCAGTACGGGCTAGCAGTCTCAGCAGTTGAGGGACGATCCAGATACCAACGACGATCGCCCCTACGGCTAACAGAGCTGTCTTCAGCAATGCCAGACCAACGGCTAAACCAATCTCATCCGTCGGGCGATCGAGCGCAGGCAGTACCGCTAACATTAACCCCAGTGCCAAATCCTGAACCACCAAGATCCCCAACATCACTCGCCCGTGGGGCGTTTCAGTCTCGGTGCGCTCCATCAGGCATTTCAGCACCACTGCTGTTGAGGAAAGTGACAGAATGGCACCCAGAAAAACTCCCTGGGTGGGTGATGTCACCCATCCAATGCCAACGGATACCAGAGCCGTCACCAGAATGGTGGAGAGAATTTGTAGCGTCCCTCCCCCTAAGCTGATAGCCTGCACTTTCTTTAGCTCTGAAAATGAGAATTCTACTCCCAATGCAAATAGGAGAAATGCTGCCCCAAACTGAGCCAGGGTTTCCACCTGCACTAATTCTTTAACGATTCCCAGCCCGGCAGGCCCGACTAGAACGCCGCCCACGAGATAGCCTAACAGGACAGGCTGACGCAATAAAGCGGCAATTAAGCCTCCTCCCGCCGCCGCCGCAAAGACCACCACTAAATCAACTATCAGCCTGAAATCTTCTTGCACAGGTCTCCCAGAAATGAGAAGAAACTTAAACTGTTTACTAATTTTAAGATTAATCGAGTTACTACAAACTTTGCTACAGGCCGATCAACCGTAATTTTTTCCAGCAATTCTCATTTTGAAACCAATTGCGGGTTTTGCGCGCCCGACGGGCGCGCAAAACCCGCAATTGAAGCGAGGCAAGTTCGCCTGCGGCGAACTTGCCTCGCTTCAATTTGCATACTGAGAATTGCTGATTTTTTTCATCTTAAAAAAATAATTTTGAATTTTGGGGTTCTGATGGGAGTGCAAAATCCAAATCCGGTTGCGACAAAAATGCTTTAAACCCTAAAGGGTATGTGTTCGCTCTTTAGGAGCGCAGCACACACCCTTTGGAATAATTTGATTGTGCCTATGTACTTATTTATACAGTCAACTCAACGATGTTGGCATTTACCGTTGCTCCAACGATCCGCAGTCGGGCAACCGAAACAGGCAGCTTGAACCGTCGTGGCCCAGCACTGCCGGGGTTGATAAAAAGCACATCGTCTCGCTCAGCGATCGCAGGTTTATGAGAATGACCGCTAATCACAACGCGAATTCCAGCGTCTTTGGGATCTAGCTTGAGTTCCTGAACGATATGCAGCATGTGAATCGAAACCTGCTCTGCCTGAATGGTTGTCTCTTGAGCGATCGCTTCCGCCCACTCCCCTTTATCGTTATTACCCCAAACGGCAACCACAGGGGCGAGCGCCTGTAATCCCTCCAGTACCTCTGGTTTACCAATATCCCCGGCATGGAGAATCAGATCAGTTCCTCTTAACGCGTCTAGTGCTTCAGGACGAAGCAACCCGTGCGTATCGGAAATTAATCCAATGTGCATATCCCAGTTCTCTGCTTGCTAAATTTCGGGGTGTTTGATTCTCATCATGCCGTTGGCGATCGCACCCCCTGTAGCACACAACATGAGCGGTTGGTATTCATTCTGAAACTGACTGTGTTTTTAGCTCGTCCATCAGGGAGGCAAAAACATAGTCGGTGGCCATACAAGCTCGCCGCAGACAAGTTTATACAGTTACTAATTTTCCTTGAGAAATTGCTGGATTCTATGGTAGCGATCTAGCCAGGCAGAATTCCTGTGTTACTATTCTGGTACAAGAATTATTTTCGGCTGTGTAATTCGTTTTAAGAGCGTTTCTCCGAATCTAACTCTCTACACCTTCTGATTCGGGAGATACATCATGTCAATCTATGTTGGAAATCTATCCTTTGAGGCTACTCAAGAGGACCTCATAGAAATCTTTTCAGAGTATGGCAAGGTGCAGCGTGTTCAGTTACCCACCGATCGTGAAACAGGTCGTGTACGTGGTTTCGCATTCGTTGAAATGGAGACTGCCGATGAGGAAGCCAGTGCTATTGAAGCCCTTGATGGCGCTGAATGGATGGGTCGTGATCTAAAAGTCAACAAAGCCAAACCCCGGGAAGAAAGAAGCTCTTCGGGTGGCAAAAGCTGGGGAAATAAAGGCGGATCGTCTCGCCGCTACTAAAGAATTTAGAGCGTAGATCGAAGGGCTTTGAAAGGTTAGAGGTGAAAGAAAACTCTAACGGATGACACAGTAGACCAGGCGCTTTAGTTCAGCATAAGCTCTGTCTTTTCTGAGTAAGAATACTGTTTGGTTTCAGCTAATTTCTCTATCGGCTGACATAGTCTTATTCGCAAAAATGGTCATCTTTGAAGCTCATCCGAATCAGTCCACATGAATGAGGAAAATGGATGACCCAAGTTGTTCTTGGTGAAAATGAAGGAATTGAGTCAGCACTCCGCCGATTTAAGCGCAAAGTTTCCAGAGCAGGAATTTTCCCTGACATGAGAAAGAATCGCCATTTCGAAACTCCCCTCGAAAAACGTAAGCGAAAAGAAGTGGCTAGACATCGGCAGGGTAAAAGGCGATCGCGTTACTAACGGTTGAAAGGAGCCTTCACTGCACCAAAGGCTAAATCCTGAAATTTTTTAATTGAGTGAATGGGGTCTTTCCCCAGTCTGTAGTCCTCTTAATTCCTGTGAACCCCATGAAAACATTAATGAACACGAAAGAGTTAGTCAGTCGCTACATGGCAGGACAAAGAGACTTCAGGAATATGAACCTGATGGCGGCTGATTTGAAGAATATCAACCTGAGCGGTGTCAACTTCAGTGGTGCTAACTTAACCAAAGCAAATCTGACCCGCACCAATCTCAATCGTGCCAATCTCACGGACGCCATTCTCACCGGAGCAGATTTAACAGGAACGAATCTAGCCAGTGCCAATTTAACCAATGCAAATCTAAGTGGTGTCAACTTGGATCACGCTAATTTGAATGGCGCAATTTTCAAAAAAGCTGAATAGGGACTCTAACCTTTATCTACGTCAAAAACAGTTCAAAAGGTGTCTGTTTATCTCTCAGTAAATCCTAGAGGGTGTGTGCCTCAACCCCACAGGGGCCGGGTATACACCCTCTAGGATTTTATATTTCGCTGTATCGCAATCGAAGAGTAAGTTAGATGGGGTGCAGAAGTAGACCCCTTGCTTGGGAGCACAGCTCCCCACTCCTATCCCAGCGTCTCGACGGTTGCCCTAGCAATCCCCGTCCGTCTTTGTTCTTTGGATAAACTCCATTCTTCAAACTAGGCCAGGTCTAGCACATGTTCTCTATCAGGCTCGGCAACCATGACTCCAGAAGCAATCCGCATCGTTTCTCGGCTAAGGCAGGAATTTTATGCTCTCTTTGCTGAAGCAATGACAGTTTCAGTTAGCATCACGGGCGAAAAATCTTATGCCAGCAACCTTGCCACGGCCTCTTGGACGGACAGTCGCCAGCAGTCTAACTATGTGTACGTTTATGCTTATTCCGCACCCGACGATTTGTTCCCAGGGCGGCCTCTAATTCTACGATTATCAATTAATAAAGGTGTAGAAATTGTAGATATGCCAAAGTTTGGCAAGAAACGTCAGGGGCGCAGCCGGAAATGGTACTTCGAATTAACATTACTCCCCGAAGAGGTAATAGACTTTTTGCCCTGGATTGTTGACTTAGTTCAAGCGCATGATCAAGGGTTTGGATCGTTTAATCAGGACCCTCCTCATCCACTCGATCTAAGGTCGTCAAAGTCATCCTCTCCTTATCGTGCTCAAACTCAAAAGGCCATGAATATGCTTTTACAACAGCGACTGCTTAAACTCGCAAATTGATTTGCTAGCGCTATTTCATGCCTGCTGATTAACGTGAGTCTCCAACAAGGGGGGTAGTAGTGCGCTGCACTACTACCCCCCTTGGGAAAACGAAAAGAAAACACGTTTTCTTAGGAATTCGACAATGGCGAAAATGGGTATCCCGCACGTCGCGCGGGATACCCATTTTCGTCATTTCAGCCATTTGTCGGGCGGCTGAAATGGCGCTATTGAATTCACGTCTGATTAATAAATTCACATTTCCAGTTGGAACTCACTCGAAGAGAATGCTAGTCTATCGGGCAATAGTGTTTGAATGTCCGCACTCCTATGACTCCCCGACCTGAGTTCTCCAGAAGTCAACCGCCTGTTGCCTCATCAGATGGGCGATCGCTTCCCCATCTTCCCTTTCTGCAAAACCTATTCCGCAAGCCTCGTATTTTGCTGGGTGTTGTGTTTGGGGCGATCGTTCTGCTGTCTGTCTTAACGTCTCCCGCGCAGGCGATTCAGGCCCAGGTTCAGCCGACCAACCCTCAACTGGGGGATACGCTGTCTGTTCTCATCCAAACCGCTAGTGAAACCAGCGAGACTCCGACGGTTACCCTCAACTCAAAGACATATCCGTCTTTCCCGACTGGCCCAAATCGCTATCGAGCACTGCTGCCGACAACGCCTCTCGACCGACCGGGACGGCTAGCGATTCAGGTCAATAGCGGTGGTGACGTGAGCAATTTGGCCGTGAATTTACGAGGGCGTTCCTTTCCCACGCAGCGAATTTGGGTACGAGGTGCTGGCTCGGATGGTACCGACCATGAGTTTCAGCGGATTGATGCCTTTAAGGCACTGGAAACATCCGAAAAATACTGGCAGGGAGCGTTTCGCCGACCGAGCGCGGGTGGAGTAACCACGGTGTATGGAGTGCGGCGCTATTACAACGGTGAATTTGCTCAGGATTACTTTCACCGGGGCGTGGATTATGCTGGATCTGTTGGCACTCCCGTCGTTGCTCCTGCTGCCGGACGCGTGGTGCTGGTCGGGCGAGAGGCAGACGGATTTCGGCTCCACGGCAACACGATTGGGGTCGATCATGGTCAGGGCGTGTCGAGCATTTTTATTCACCTGAGTCGGATTGACGTCAGGGAAGGTGATTTCGTACAGCCCGGTCAGCGGATTGGGGCGATCGGTGCAACGGGTTCAGCAACCGGGCCAAACTTACATTGGGGATTGTATGTTCATGGCTTGGCCGTTGATCCAGTGCCGTGGCGTGAACAGGGATTCGAATAACGGCTTGACACAATCCTCATATTCGGCAAGGTTCCTTTCGCTGATTCTGGGGAACACTAAATCAGATGAACATTGAGTTTGCCCCGTATCCTAAAGCTCTGGAGCATAGAATTACGTTATGAGTATAGAAAAAATCGTTGAACAAGCTCTTCAGGATGGCTATCTGACTCCTGCCATGGAAGCAGAAGTTGGTCGCATTTGTGATACCGCTTCAGAGCTTTCAATTGAAGAGTACATGGCGTTGGACCGACTGATGGGAGCGCTGCTCACGGGCGAAGTGGTTGCCGTTCCTCGCAAGCAGTTTATTAACGTGATGGAAGAACTGGTTCTTACAGAAGCGATCGCGCGTGTGGCTGAAATTGAAGCTACTAGCGATTGCACGTTAGACCTGGGCGATATTGCCGCCTATGCCCTGAACCGTCTTCCTCCCCTGTATGCCACTACCGAGGAAGGGGCAGACTATCAGCGCGGACGAGCGAAAGACGACCTGCAAGCCTTAATTGCGCAGCAGGTGAATGAAGCGATCGCCCGCAGTTTAGATCGACCCGCATTCTTCCCCGAACGACAAGTGTTGGGCAAAAATGCAGGTGATGAAGTGTTAACGCAGGTTAGCACCTTGCTTCAGGCATATGCCCATAAATTTGAATCGCAACCAGCAAACTAACGGTATTTAGTCGGGGCACTCATTCATCCATGCGGATCAAGCGGTTGTGTAAAATGCATACACTCAAACACAACCGCTGCATTCGCATTGCGTTAGTTGCTGCCATGCGTCCTTGTTGATGACTCCGAGTTGATGATGTCAATTTCGGATTTTCCAGTTTCAGGTTAGTTAGACTCGCCCCCAACACCACTTCCCATTCGGTTTAAGACGAAGCGCTCTGATCTATCTCCGCTAAAGCCGCTTCCACCGTTTCGCATAGCTCGGCGTGGCAATGACCATTGCTAGCAATCAAACATCCCCACTGGTTTACATCTCCAGTGTTGTATTGCAGGAGACTACCCGTAGAGTGGGTAAAGCGGCCTCCGGCCTCCGTTAAGATTAGCTCTGGAGCTGCCATATCCCAGTCCTTTGGGGCAGATTTGCCTGATAGCGAAATATACACATCAGCTCGTTGTTCTACGATCGCGGCAATTTTGCCACCCACACTCCCCACATACAGTTGCTGACAGGGAAGACGCTGCAACAGTGTATTAAATCTCTTGTCTCGATGGGTGCGGCTAACTACCAAATTCAGTGATTCGGGGCGATCGCGATCGGACACCTGAAGTTTTTGAATCGTCCCATCCGGCGTTTCTACAAACGCGCCGCCGCCCAATGTTGCGTAATACAGCTTTTCCAATTCGGGACAGGCCACGATCGCTAATACAGGACGCCCCTGAAACGTGAGCGCCAGATGGAATGCATATTCACCTGTTTGATCAATAAAATCGCGGGTTCCATCCAGTGGGTCAAGAATCCAAACCCAATCGTGCGGAAAGGGTTCCGCTTGCGCTTTATAGGTTTCCTCACTGAGATAACCAAAGATCTGATCGCCAAAGATCGTATGCAGTTTCTCAAGAATGTACTGATTTACAGCCATGTCGGCGGCTGTCACTGGGCCGTCCTTTTTATTCTGAATATTTAACTCGCGCTGACTGCCATCCTGAAACGGTTCACCCCGATAGTAAGACCGCAAAATTCGGGTAGCTCCCCATCCTAAGGAACGGGCGATCGCCAAAATATCCTCAACGGGTGTACCAGCGATAGTCAGCAATCGTTCCACACCGATATCCTCAGTCGCGTCTTGGGGTAGTTTAGCTTACATCTTGCACCATTGGCGGGTTCCAAAATATTGACAGGCGCGACTGGCTACCGCTGCCGCTTGCGATAGAGCCTCAGTGCAACCAGCGTGCAGAATGAAGTAGCAAAAGGCTCCGTGAAAAATATCTCCTGCACCTAGCGTATCGACAGACGTAATCGAAGGAACCGGAATGTCTCCAGACCCTTGGGGAGTGCAATAGCGAATCGGCTGTTCTCCTTGCGTGATGGCTATATGAGACACACCCAGATTCTTTAGAAACTCGCATACCTCTGTTTGGGTATGGCAGGCGGGCGGACGAAAGTTGGCGGAACAAATAACATAGGTCGCGTAGGGCAGGACTCGTTCAAATCCTAGTTTCCAGCTTCCGGCATCAATGACAACGGGAATCTGGCGATCGCTTGCCTGTTGAGCAATGGCCTCTCCAACTGCCATTTGATGACCGTCAATTAGCACAACCTCAACATCCTGCAACATGTTTGCTGGAATGGCATCACGGCTGACCTGAGCGTTCACGGCGTTGATGGAGATCACAGCCCGTTCCCCCGTAGACTCAGTCACCAGGATCGAGGAAACTGGAGGCGAATCTGATCGGGTTGGAGATAAATCAGCGATCGCTACATTGCACTCTTGTAAATCTGCCCGAATGAGCTGAGCCATCGGATGTGTCCCAAGTGAGCCGAGAACGGTGGTGCGATCGCGCTTCGATTCACCAGCTCGACTTAAATAGCTGAACGCCACCGCTGCATTCGTTGCTGGCCCTCCAGCAGCGATCGTATGTTCCCTGGCTACAATTTTCTGATTGCTAGCAGGCACCTGATCCACTAAATAAATGAAATCCAGGGTAATTAATCCGACAAAAAGGCTACAGGTCATAGTTCACTTTCAACGATTGCGGCTTTTGTGCGCCCGTCGGGCGCACAAAAGCCCTATCTTTCTATTTTCCCCTCTTCTGACTCCTGACTTCTGACTCCTGGCTTCTCCTGCTGCCTCCTACCTCCTATCTTCTGCCTCCCTCATACGCTACGATCCCTACATGGAGATAACGGCTGGAACTCTATATATTGTTGGCACGCCCATCGGCAACCTGGAAGATATGACCTTTCGGGCGGTGCAGGTGTTACAGCAGGTAGATATGATCGCGGCAGAAGATACCCGACATACGGGGAAATTGCTGCATCATTTTCAGATTTCAACGTCTCAGGTTAGCTATCACGAGCATAATCGCACCAGCCGCTTACCGGAATTGCTGGAGCATTTGCAACGCGGAAAGGCGATCGCCCTGGTTACCGATGCTGGAATGCCGGGAATTTCTGACCCGGGCTATGACCTGGTAAAAGCATGTGCCGAGGCTGGCGTGCCTGTTGTGCCGATTCCGGGGGCAACAGCGGCGATTACAGCGCTCAGTGCATCCGGGTTGCCCACTGATCAGTTTGTGTTTGAAGGGTTTCTACCTGCGAAAGGACAAGAACGCCGCGATCGCCTGGACGTGTTGCAGGCTGAGCGACGAACGCTGATTTTTTATGAATCGCCGCATCGGTTGCGGCAAACCCTGCAAGATGTTGCTGAGTTGTTTGGTGAAACGCGGAGAATTACGATCGCCCGTGAGTTAACCAAGCTGCACGAAGAATTTTGGCGCGGTACAGTAGCAGAGGCGATCGCCCACTATACAGCCCGCGAACCTCAGGGAGAATTTACCTTAGTCATTGCTGGTGCAGAACCCGTAGAACCTTTATTATCAGAAGCGGCCTTAAAGGCAGAATTGCAGCGGCTATTGGAGCAGGGACTATCGCGATCGCAGGCCAGCCGCCAACTGGCACAGCAGACCTCCCTTTCTCGTCGGCACATTTATCAATTAGCGCTGGCCATTCCTGATAACGTCGCACCCTAAAGATCATGGATAAATTAAAACCAGATTTTTAATTTTGGAACGTTTGTCTCTGCCACAGGTTCCAAAATTAGGTTTCGGGTTTTATTAAATCCGTGATTCTAAATCGCACCCTAAGTTGAGGACTTCAATCGTGAAGATGTTGCGAATCCGTATTCATGATGCTGTGAGAGCAGGCTTGATTCTCTCCAGTCTTCTCGTTTTAGCAGGCGGATGTAATCGCGCCTCTGAAACCACGGTAGCTCAGTCGCCATCCCCCAGTCCTACGTCTACACCCTCTAGAGCAGAGTCTCCTTCGCCATCTTCCACCCCTTCGGCTTCGGCTTCTGAACCGGATGCTCCCGCACCGACCCTTATTTCTGCTCAGGGAATTGGCGAAGCTCAGTTGGGCATGACCTTTGGCGAGTTGAAGCAAAAGCTGGGTTCACGCGCTGAGTTTAAGGTGCAATCGCCCTTTATTGTAGATTTTGATGCGATTGCCGTTAGTAAATCTGGTGCGGTACAGTATTACATTCTCTATCTGGCAGGTCAGTCGTTTAAAGACAGCGATGTGATTCAAGGGGTGCTGACCGAAAATCCTGCCTTCCGAACTGCTGACGATGTTGGCCCACAAACTCCGATTCAGCAGGCCGAAGCCGCTTATGGGAAAGCAACAATATCCTACAGCACGGCTAACGAATCCAGGGAATACGTGCGATTTGAGCGCCAGCCAGCCTCCAATATTTCGTTTGGCACGGGCAGTGTAGGAACAACCAGTGCTGGGATCTATCCTTCGCCAACGGGTGAATACAACGAAACGCAAAACTTTCATGACAACGCCAAAATCAAATCTGTTCTGGTCGTTTGTCTAACAGACAACTGCGCCTCGTCGCAATAAAAAGAGCCAGGAGTGGGTCTTTCTCCTGGCCCTCAGTCTGTCTTCTACACCACAAACCCTTCTACACGACAAGCCGTTCTACACGGCAAGTCTTTCTACACTGCAAACACTTCGCTAGAGAACATATCCGACAGAGCTTGCAAGTAAGGCAAGAAGATAGCTACATGATCAGGCGGCAGGCGATCGCGCATTTCCCATCCGATCGCCGTTAACATATCCTGCACTAACTTCCAGCTCACCCGCAGTCGCGGATAAAGCATGACACACAGTGGAAATAGCTCAGCTTGAACAGCTTGAATGCTAGATTCCAGGAGACACAGGCAGAGATACACCTGAAACATTTCCACATCCCGGATGCTGGAGGTGCGAACGGTAGGCGAGTTTAGCAGCCCGTTATAGCTTTGATATCCCGGATGTTGGCGACACACTTGCTTGCAGACCGCATGGGCAATCTTGGTGCTCAAGGGCAACAAATGACGGACAGCCTTGAGTTCTGGGGAATTGTAGTCGTGGTTTCCAGCCGCATCATAGGCGGCCTTTAAGGGCATATAGAGATGATCATCCATCACCTTAAAATATGGCTCAATCATCATGCGCTCAGCCGTCGAGAGCCATTCCAACAGCATTTGCCCCGTGTAGTGAAACTGCATACTGACAAAGCCGATCGCACGTGGATCGGTTTCCGTATACTTGCGGCGCACTGAACCAAAATCATCTGAAATCACAACCGATAGCCGACGAGGAGTGATCCGCTCGGCATACGCATTCAGCGTTTTTTGAAATAACTCGTGAGAATCAGCGGCAATCTCCCAGGGATTGATCAACTCTGGATCAATCCCATGCCGCCGAATTTCGTCTGATAGCAATCCTTCTGTCATTGACCAGGATTGAGCGCTAGCCAGCGTTAGATTGTTCTTCAACTTCTCTGCGGTGGTAATCCGTCCTTCTTTCGACGTCACGGACGGAAAACTCTCACTCTTTCTTAAACGATCTGCATCATTGCGCGAGTTAACCGAGACGAAGTAGTTCCTGGCCCAAAGTGCTGCTAACGAGAATACCTTGGATTGCGAGGGCTTGAGATTAATGGATTTCGATGATTTTGATAATGCTCCTGTAGCGTTTGAAGACTCAAATCCAGCCGAGGGGGACACCAATGAATAAGCCATTTGCTTAATCCAAACGTTGTTAATCAGAAAACAGGGGCGTTAAAACCTGAGAGGAAACTTAAGTAATATTCTCTGTATTGCAGAAAATTAATGTCACACGAGTCAGCAGAATCAGGCAGGGATACCTGGGCTGAGGGCTATAGGGGGCTGGGAACTCCTCAGTGATTAAGTCCTGTTAAAGATTAAGTATGCTGTACTTATGCGTTTCCTAACAACAGAGTATTTATAATTATTAATTTATTTGTAATATCTCTTAAAGTATTCTCAGATTTCTGCCGTGGATCGAATCCAACGTGAATTCGATATAGCAATCGAAGGGTTAGTTAGAACGGGGTGCAGGGGTAGAACCTCTGGCTGGGGGCAAAGCTCCCACACCCCCCTTGTCCTAACGGCCTCAACGGTTGCTATAGCCCGAATTTGCGTGCGTGACGCGCACGTAAATTTGGGCTTTTGGGAAAGTGGTACGACGTGCAACTCTCCCAAAAGCCCGTTTATCGAATTCACGTTAACCCAATTTTTAAGCCGCAAGTCTCATGATGCAAATTGGTAGCAGCGCACCCTTACCGAAAGTAAGGGTGCGCTGCCATTGATTGCGGGTTTTGCTTGCTCGTCAGTGACTGCAAGGGTGCTACTGCATTCAAAACAAATCAGCACCTTATTTTGGGAAATCGGCCAATGTGCAGCCCGCAGGTGTAAAGGCGTAGCATTCGGGGAGAGGCGTTTGTTGAGTAAAAAGACGTATCTACCGAATGCTGTGCCCCTACGGAAGGAAGAATCCTTTGTTACCTTGCTCTCGCGGGTCTTAATCTTGGGTATGGGCGAGATTTTGTTTGATTGCCAGGAGGTAATGGCGCGGCCAGCATCAGGATTTTCTCCATCAGCCAGGGCGCAATTCGGTGGCCCCATACGGCCAGATGGCTTTGCCAGCCGACCAGAATTTCAGGTGAATTGCGGCGCAATCCCAGAACGAGGGCTTGGGCGACATCTTCAGCCTTCATCGGTTGAACCCATCGAAACCATTGCAAATCGCGCACCATATCGGTGTCGGTTAACGAAGGCAACAGGGCTGTCACCTGAACATTGTGACCTGCCAGTTCACCTCGCAGGGCTTGTGTGAAGCCCAGAATTGCAAATTTGGTCGCTGAGTAGGTCGCCATGGTGGGTGCGGCTATTTTCCCCATCAGGCTGGAGACGTTAACGATGGTGCCTTCACGCTGGGCCGCCATCCGGCGAGCAATGAGACGCGTGATGGTATACATGCCAACCAGATTGGTGGATAGCTCTTGCTGCACTTGCGGCAGTCGAGATTGCAGGAACGGGGCTTGATGGGCTACTCCAGCACAGTTCACCAACAGATGGATGGGGCCATAGTTGCGCCACGCTTGGGCGATCGCAATACTCACTTCAATCGGTTGAGTTAAATCCAGCGGCAGCGCTATGGCTTCAACACCCAATGCTTCGACATCGGTGACAATTTCGGTTAGCCGCTGTGGGTCTCGTCCGACCAGAATCAAACGGGTCATGCCCTGTTGGGCCAACTCCAATGCGATCGCACGGCCAATGCCTCGTGATGCGCCCGTAATCAGAGCTGTTTTTCCTTGAATTTTCATACATTAAATCCTCCAAAAAATGGAGTCTTGCCGCAGGGCACTATCAATTCACCAGGCGATCGCTGTACATAATCGCTGCCAAAGTTAGAACAGGAAGAAGGGTTAAAACCCTTAGCGTGGAGTGACGCCCACACGCCCCTAGAGCCTAACTGGCATTGCTATCAAGCGAAGATGTGAATGGTGATCAGCAGCGATCGCCTTGTGTGTAGATGCCCGATGCCGTAGTTCTTGAGACTTACAGGTGAACCTGCTGCGGCAGGCGGCAAGACAAAACGTGCTGCGTCATTTCGATTAAGACACCGATATTTCTCAGCTATCTAACAGGGAACGGTGAAGCAGAGGCTGACTCGTATTTGAAAAAGAGGAAGATAGCCAGGGGGCCAGAGAAATATCAACTAAATGGTTCGGTGAATGGTCAAGAGATGTCGTAGAACGGAAGGAACCCATAGCCCTAGAATTCAACGCGTTGGGCAAAACGAATTGGAATACATGGGTTTTTAACCTCCTGAATACAGACCTACGTGAAAGTCAACCTAATGCATACGTTAGCAACTGAAACAAGTAGCCGCAATGTTTATTAACGAAAAAGGTAAAGTTTTATATTTCGTTACAAACTATTTCATGAATGGGGTGGACTGGATTTCAAGATTTCTTAATGAAAGGTTTTTCAGAGCCGTGATCCCCTGTTTGACCGCGTGGAAATTCGCGATTCAGATTATGAGAATCTGTGATTCAGGCGGCGCTATGGTTAACGTCAATGGGGCGCGCGGACGGGTAGACCATTGGAATGATTGCGGCGATGCGTTATTTCCCGTAGAGACGCGCTATTAGCGCGTCTCTACCAGGTTTATCCGTCGTCGCCAAAATCCCATATTGGGTTTATCTGGATTCGCGTTAATGTTTGGCAATCTGGAATGTGATGATAAATTCTGCGCCCGGTGTGTTTTGCAGAGTCAGTTTGCCTTCTAGCTGGTCAACCAGACCCTGAATCAAAATCATGCCGAGCGATCGCATACTGGTCAGATCAAAATCAGGCGGCAGGCCGACGCCATTATCTCGGACGGTGAGGGTGAGGGTGCGATCGCCAGTCAGGGTTAGTGCGATTTGAATTTTGCCCTTGCGATCGTCTGGGAAGGCGTATTTCAACGCGTTAGACACCAGTTCGTTGATAATCAGTCCGCAGGGAATGCCCGTTTCGATATCGAGGAAAATTCCGTCAGCCTGAATCTGAAGCGTAATTTGAGTGAAATCGATGTTGTAAGACTCGAATAAATGAATGGTTAAATCGCGGATGTATTGAGCGAAATCGATATTTGCCAGATCGTCGGAGCGATATAGTTTTTCGTGAACGAGCGCGATCGAAGCGATCCGGCTTTGGCTGTCGCGCAAAACGGAACTAACCTGTGGGTCTTTGGTTCTGCGAGACTGCATCTTGAGCAAGCCATCGACAATTTGCAGGTTGTTTTTCACACGATGGTGAATTTCCTGGAGCAAAACTTCTTTCTCTCGCAGGGATGCCCGCACCTTTTCTTCGGTCTGCTTGCGTTCGGTAATGTCTTGCTGCACGGCAACCAGCACATTGCCATATTCAGGATGAGCAAACATGGATGTCGTCGCCCGACACCAGAAGGGTGTGCCATCTTGCCTCACATTGTGCACTTCATACGTGGCTTCGCCAAACTCAAGCACCTGATCGATGATGGCCTGAGCGGTTACCTGGGCCTGAGCTTGATCCTCTGCGTAATTGACCAGGGAGACGGGCTGACCGTTTAACTCACCCGGAGCATAGCCAAACATCTGATCAAAACGGGAATTGGAATAGACAATGATGCCATCGGAGACTCGAATCAGACAGATGCCTTCAGCAATGTTGCGCGTAATCACAGCCTGAAGCTCTAGTTCTTGTTCAGCCCGTTTGCGATCGCTAATGTCTTTGATTTGCGCAATGAAGTGAAGCGGCTGCCCCATTGAATCGCGCACGATGGAGCCATGCAGCAAAATCCACACCGTTCTTTGGGATTTGTGAATGTAGCGTTTTTCCATCTGATAGGTTTGGATTTCTCCTTTCAGCAGTTGGTCGGCGTAGGATAAATCCAGTTCCAGGTCATCGGGATGGGTAATCGTCTGAAAATCGAGCTGCAACAGTTCTTCTGGTGAGTAGCCTATGATCTTGCACAAAGCACGATTGACCTGCAAAAACTTGCCATCCAACGCCACCAGTGCCATCCCGATCGCCGCATCATCAAACGCACTGCGGAATCGGGCTTCGCTGGCTCGCAGCTTTTCCTCTGCTTGTTTGTGGACGGTGATATCTGCGAAGGATGACACGGCTGCATAGGGAAGAGATTGATTGGGATGAAACAGGGGCTGCGAGTTAATTGAAATCCAGGTGGTTTCGTCGGCTTTACAGATTCCCATAATGACTTCAGATTGAGGCTGCCCGGTTTGGAGGGTGATCATCGTCGGATGAAGGCTACCGGGGAACGGCGAACCGTCTTCATAGATAGTTCGCCAATCCAGATCTGTCGATGTTTTGCCCACAAGCTGATCGGCGGTTAGTCCTAAAATCCTCTCGGCGCTGTCGTTCCAGGCGGTAATTCTGCCGTCTGCCTGCTGTAACACAATGCCCTCAGTCATGGCCGTCACAACGGAACGGTAGCGCTCTTCGCTGTCGCGCAGGAGTTGTTCTGTGCGTCGGCGATCGCTGACATCTCGTGCGATCATGGCTGCCCCAATCTGTAGACCCTGCTCATTGCGAATCAAGCTAAACGTCACTTCATAACAATTGCGCTGTCGCGTCGCATCGCCAAAATCTTGAACAATCGTAAATTCTCGTCCGGCCAGTGCCTGTCTCCAGATATCAACGACTCTCGCCTGTTCTTCGGGAAGGTGCGCCAGCGCATCCACCAGGCTCATGCCCAGTTGAATGTCATATCCAAAAATCTTGAAAAATTCGTCGTGATAGGGCTGATTGAACGTTGTAAAGCAAAAGTTTAAATCGAGTGCGGCAATTAAATCCTTACTGCCGGAAATGATGCCGCTCAGCAACGCTTGCTGCTGCTGCAATGTTGCCTCGACCTGCTTGAGGTCGGTAATATCTCGCCCAACCGATTGATATTCGGCAAACTGGCCCTCCTCGTCAAACAGCATCCGGTTAATCCACTGCGTCCAGCGGACTTGATCCCCGACCACAACCCGATTCTCAATTAACACTGTGGGATTATCTGGGGTCATCGACTGTACCAGGTCGGCCACTATGTCCTGATCGTCTGTAAACACAACAGGCGCATAGCTTTTGCCGATCATTTCATCCTGCTGCAACCCAAAGTAACGGCAATATGCGCCATTGATAAACAGAATGGTTCCATCCGGTAAATAGCGACAGATTAGCTCGGTTTGATCTTCCACGATGGCCCGATAGCGAGCTTCGCTGATGTGAATGGCCTGTTCTGCCTGTTTGCGCTCCGTGATGTCGATCACCATAACGCCTACAGCGATCGCCTCATTCAGGGGATTAAAGATCGGAAAATAGAACACCTGCCAGTCATGCATCTGCCCGGACTGGTTGGCGATCGCGCCGCTTAATTCCAGACCCGTAATGGGCTGTCTCGTGTCAAGTACTTGCTGTAACAGGGGTGTAACGGTTGAACTCAACTCCGGCAACAGGTCGTCTACCGTTTTGCCCAGATGTGCATCGATGGCATGGCCATTAATCTTAGCCAGCGCTTGATTGACCTTCAGATAGCGCAGATCCTGATCATGAATGCAAAGGCCGATATTAGCGATGCTGGCTGCATTAAAGAAATCGCTTAGAAGCTGTTTCCCTTCTTCCAGTCGGCGTTCTAGCTGCTGACGTTCAGTAAGTTCTTGTTGCAATCGCGCGTTTGCCTGCAACAGTTCGGCGGTTCGTTCAGCGACTCGCTGTTCCAGTTCCACATTCAGCCGTTGCAGGGCAAGCTCAGCCTGTCGGCGTTCCGTCACATCGATCGCCGCACTCATGATCATGCGTCTGCCGTCATCCAAACGGCCAATGGGGGCCGAAAAGAAATCCCAGATGCGGTTGGTTCCCTGACGAGTACAAATCTCAAACTCATTTTCTGCCACGGAGTGCGTCAGGCTATACAGCTTATGAATGCCTTCTCGCACGGCGGTTTTGCGATCGCCATAGGCTTTTTCAGTCCAGGCATCAATGGTCGGAAGTTCATCGGGCGCATAGCCTGTCAAGTCTGTCCATGCCTGACTTATTTGCCACACATTGCCATCCTGCGTGTGCAGCATGATGGGAATGGGAGCATTCACAATGGCGCGTTGAAACTGGCGGTCTAATTCACGCAAACCTCGTTCCATCTGCTGGCGACGGTGTTCGGTGTGGTTGAGCGATCGCGCTGTCCACCACACCACACTCACAAATAGCATCATGATGATAGTCGTTTGACCTGCATCCCCAAACTCCGGACTGTACCATCGCTGTCGCTCACCATAAACGGTAAACCAGTTGAGTAATAAGGGCAGCGCGATCGCCCAGGGCAGTAAGCTCCGCGCCATTTCTCCACCCGGCAACGGACTGGTGACTGTTCGCATCAATCCCCGATGGGGTCGCAGGTAGAGTATTCCTAAATCAATGATTAGAAAGGCGATCGCTGAGTGAGGTGCGGTTGTGGTGATATTTAGCACAAGGCTAGCGAAGATCTCTACTCCAAACAAGTAACCGACCAGGGGCAAGAGTCCAACGAAGGCCGTTAGACAGCTCAAAAGTTGCGCTACCCAATCTGCCCAGACTGTATTACGGAGTAACAGCAAGAAGGCGATACCGACCAGTAAAAAATTGAGGGCTGTAATGTCTCCCATTCTGCCGGGATGTGGGTTGTAGGGAGTCGCAACATCCTGAAATAACAGTTGATCAATCCCTAAGTTCCAGCTAAAGACGTGCTCACTGAGCGTTAGCAAGCCCACTAACAAAACAAAGAGTGAAAGGCCATAAATGGCATACCGTAGATATTGTTTTAAGGGGTGCCGTCGCGGTGTGGCATTGACTTGTAGCAATTTCAACGTCACACCAACCACCACAAAACACAAGGCTGCGTTTGCTTTCATAGTGACTAGATTGCCGGGTAGTCCTTGCTTGAGCAGTTCAATATCAAACTGCCAGCCTAGCAAGACCAGCGTTCCAATCAGGATAGAGAGGGCGATCGCCGTTTGAACCATCCACATATTTACCGGGTCGGAGTTTTTTTTATTCTTCCGACAAAACCTCAGAGTTGTCTAACGTGCAACAACTTGTATTGAATGTCAATTCAACGAAGGCGCGAAGAAGTGCCCGCGCGACGCGTGGGCACTTCTTCGCGTCATTTGAGATGCACGTCGTGCGGCTCAAATGGCGCTTATTAGATCAACTCAGCCGCCTGTAAGGCTTTCCAGCTTCGGGTTGAGCATTGCTGAGGCGTTAATTGGGCGATCGCCAACCATTGAATCCCCTTTGGCCCAATTTCTAAATCGGTACTGGATAAATTCAGGGGTCTGGAATGGACGGTGCATTGATACACCATGTTGATTGTGTGCAGAGTTGTATCGTCTTTCCAGGGAAAAAAATCTTCGATAACCGTCAGCAGCTTTTCCACCTGAAAATCGATCAAACCCGTTTCTTCGCGAACTTCTCGCCGCAATCCTTCCATTAGAGTTTCGCTGGGTTCCAACCCACCTCCCGGCAAATCCCAACAGTCGGGTTCGGGAGGGGTTATCTGGTGAATCAGCAGCACATCCTCTGCATCGACAAACAGGCCCACGACGCTAATCCGGAGCCGGACGTTTCCCATAATGCTGGCTGTTTGCCAACCTCCCTTGTCAAAATTCAATTCCCGGCTGAGCTTTGACGCCCTGTTCTCGGAAGGGATGCTTCACTAAAGTCATTTCCGTTACGAGATCGGCCCGTTCAATCAGCGCAGGGGGAGCACCCCGACCTGTCAAAATAATATGAGAATCCTCAGGCTTTTGCTCCAGCGTCGCTAAAATTTCTTCCACGTTTAGAAATCCAAGCTTGAGCGCCACATTGATCTCATCGAGCAACACGAGTTTAATCTGGGGATCACGGATAAACGTTAACGCTTTAGCCCAGGCTTCCTGTGCTTTTTGAATGTCGCGCTGTCGATCCTGCGTTTCCCAGGTGAAGCCTTCGCCCATCGCGTGAAATTCCAATTGGTCAGGCCACAGGCTAAACACGGCTTTTTCGGCAGGCTCCCAGGCTCCTTTAATGAACTGGACGATCGCCACTCGAAATCCATGACCGAGCGATCGCAACACCATCCCCAGAGCCGCCGTTGTTTTGCCCTTACCATTTCCGGTGTGAACGATAATTAGCCCTTTCTCTAATGTCCGTTCGGCTAATCGTTGTTCTTGAACTTCTTTACGCCGCTGCATTTTGCGGTGATATTGCTCATCCGAAAGGGAGGCGATCGCCTCGGATGAGGTGGTGATGTTGGAAGCTTCGTCGGAATTAACGGTAGGTTGATGACTCATGAAAATCGGCCATGATGGGCAATATGGATCACTCTAAACCATTTACACCTCTTCATCTCGTTCTTCTATCAGTTCAACCATGTCGCCCCGGTAGTGTTCATTGACGAACATGGCTCGCTGCCGGAGATGGTGAGGTACATAGCGCAAATGAACAGGCAGCCCGTGACACAGCAGAAACTCTGCGAGTTGATCAGGATGGATATACAGTCCCTCTTGGTGTAATCGCTTCAACATATGTTCAAACGTGATCCATCCCTGGTTTTCACGCATGGGAACTGGGGGTGGCAAAGTCCGATCTAGCGTTGGCTGACGAACGTCAGACTGGGACATGGGAACTACACCTCAATGCTGGGATCAAATTAGGCTAAGGATATCAGCTATTAAACGAATCACAAATTAAATCATTACGTGAATTCAACAAGTGGGTCATTCGCTGGTAAAAATTCCCCGCTGCCGCAGTTGATTGACAAAAAATTCTTCTAGCGATGGACGCGCCAAGTTCATGCTGATCAGCTGTGCATTCATCAGCCGCAGACTGGACAGAAAATCCTGGGGATGGCCTTTCAGGTGTCCTTGCCAGAAACCATCGTCAAATTCTAAATCGGGCACCCACTGCTGAAGCACATCGGGGTTGCCGCCTTTGACTTTAACGTGGTAGAGGTCGGCGCTTCCCAATAGCTCTTGCAGGGAACCCATGCAAATCAGCTCACCCCGTGCCAAAATCGCAACGCGATCGCAAATCAATTCCACATCTGACAGTACGTGGCTGTTGAAGAAAATTGTTTTCCCTTGCGATTTAAGCGACAAAATAATTTCGCGGATTTGATAACGACCCAGCGGATCAAGCCCGGACATCGGTTCATCCAAAAAAACGACTTCAGGATCATTAATCAGCGCTTGAGCCATGCCGATGCGCTGGAGCATCCCTTTAGAATATTGCCGCAGTTGCTTTTTGCGGGCGGCGGATTGGGATAGCCCAACCATTTCTAAGAGCTCAGGAATTCGCTTGGTCTGCACCGATGGCGGAATCTGAAATAATCCAGCGGCGTATTGCAAAAACTCCCAGCCCGTTAAAAAGTCATAGAAATACGGATTTTCGGGCAGATAGCCGACTCGCTGCTTGACGGAGCGATCGCCCAACGGTTTACCCAATAGCCATCCTTCACCGCCATTATGCCGAATGATGCCCAACAGCGTTTTCAGCAGTGTTGTTTTGCCCGCTCCATTTTGCCCCAGCAGGCCAAATGTTTCGCCCTGGTAGACTGTCAACGAACAATCTTTGAGAGTGACTAATTTTTGATTCAACCAAAAGCCAGTGCGATATACCTTCCTCAAATTAACGGTCTGCACAACAGCAGGCCGTTCGAGTGTGGCGATGTCTGAAGAAGACTGGGAGACGCTATCCATCGTTCTTGTAATCAGCCTCAACGATCAAATCATTTCACCGGATGGTGTGATGATTGCATCTTACCCAAGCTTTGTCCTGTCTTGCGCACTTTGAGACAACGTGAATTCGATAGCGCCATTTCAGCCGCGCGACGCGCGGCTGAAATGGCACAAAAAGGTGTCCGCGCGACGCGCGGACACCTTTTTGCGCGTTGGTCAAATTCGGGTTCATGAGGATTGCTGAGCCAACGTGAATTCGACTTCAAAAGGAGAATTGCTGGTAGATTAAAACATAGAGTCAACTGAAGCTAAACAGGCGCGAATCGCCTGACCCTTGAAGAACTTATGGATCGTTCAAAAATTGTTGCGATTATCACAGGGGCGATCGCCCTTTTTTTAGGGATTGCCTATCTTGTCATCGTTCAGATTCTCGACTTTCGAGGTGAGATGATCCCTGCGCCTCAGTCCCTGTTGGATCAACCTGCCATGACGGTCGTTGCGACGATTCAATCTGGTTTAGAATCTTGAACGAATTAAAACCAAAGTTTTAATTTTTGAAAGCGCGGCACTGTCGCGCTTTCAAAAATTGAATTGTGGGTTTTGTTATAAATTATGGTCACGCAACTACCCTCTCACCCTTCTATCATCACAGTCTTAGGCGCGGGCGCTTGGGGAAGCGTGCTAGCTGATTTAGCGCAGCGCAATGCTCATGACGTGCGGCTGTGGTCGCGTCGGGGGGAATCCACCTTGGAATCCTGTTTGGCAGGAGCTGACTTAATTGTGTCAGCCGTGTCCATGAAGGGTGTTGTCGAACTGGCTGAACGGCTGAAGGACATTGGAATTTCGCCAGGAACCATTCTCGTCAGCGCGACAAAAGGGCTAGATCCAGCCACCACCCATACCCCTTCCAAGATTTGGCAGGATGCCTTTCCCCGTAATCCGGTGGTTGTGCTGTCTGGCCCTAACCTGTCTCAGGAAATTGCTCAAGGATTGCCTGCCGCGACGGTTGTTGCCAGTTCTAAACTGATGGCCGCCTATAGCGTGCAGCAAGTATTTGCCTCCGATCGCTTTCGGGTCTATACCAACACTGATCCCATCGGTACCGAGTTAGGTGGCACCTTAAAGAACGTCATTGCGATCGCCGTTGGAGTTTGCGATGGCCTGAAGCTCGGTACGAATGCAAAATCGGCTCTGATCACGCGATCGCTGATGGAAATTATTCGAGTGGGAACGCATCTTGGCGGCGAAACGGAAACCTTCTTTGGACTATCGGGTTTAGGAGATCTGCTGGCAACCTGCAATAGTCCGCTAAGCCGCAACTACCAGGTCGGATATGGGTTAGCCCAAGGGAAATCGCTGTCTGAAGTGCTGAATGACATTCGGGGCACGGCAGAGGGAGTCAACACCGCTAATGTGTTGATCAATTTGGCCCATTCACAGGGGATCGCTGTTCCGGTGTCTTATCAGGTATATCTGTTGCTCAACAACAAAATTACGCCCCAGCAAGCAGTCGAAACGCTAATGGAGCGCGATCTAAAGTCAGAATTATAGTTGAGGAACGTAGCTTACGAGTTCCACCCTCTTAGAACAAATAGCAATCCCAAATGGGTTGTGAGAGCCGCACCCCTGCGGGGTGCGGCTCTCACAACCCACCTATAGCAATCTAGAGGTTAGTTAGAGGGGGTACAGGGGTGGAACCCTTGATTGAGGGCGCAGCCCTCACATCCCGTGTCCTAATCGTCTCCACGATTTCTATATCTCACAACTGATTCAGGACTGCTATAAACACAATTAAGTACAAAGCCCCAAAGGGTGTATGCTGCGCCCCGAAGGGCACGACACACACCCTTGGGGATTTTAAGTATGTCTAATTACTTACGTAAATCGCTTCAAGCGCAATGGATTACACAAGAGACTTTTCGGCCTTACGGTCAGGTGATTGCTGCGACCAGAGATGGCAAGCTATACGATTCGGATGATGCTCAACTGAATTTTGGAGAAGGCATTCCCCGGTTTTACATCATGCGTTTACACCATCGGGGCCAAACGTTTTCTCGCATCACTCGCCATATCCGATGCACACAATGTTTAGGAGCATTAGACGGCAAAGAATGGACGATCGCAGTTGCTCCTCCATCTGGCGCAGCGGTACCTGATGTGGATGCGATCGCCGCATTTCAAATCCCCGGCAATTGCTTCATTAAATTAGAGCTGGGTACCTGGCACGCAGGCCCTTATTTTGAGCAAGAGACGGTTGATTTCTACAACCTGGAACTCAGTGATACCAACATCACCGACCATGACACCTGCGATCTGCTTAAGACCTATGGGTTAGAGTTTGAAATTACTTGAGATCTTGCCTTTAATAAAACCCAAAATAATTTTTTTGAAAGCGCGACTGAGCCGCGCTTTCAAAAAAATTATTTTGGGTTTTATTTATTTATCATCCCTAGCAGGCATAAAAGGGACGATCAAAGGAATGGCGATCGCCCAATAACGTTTTGCTAGAGTCAGCCATGATATGGACACCATACGTTTCCACATCTGCGGCTCCATCAACCTGCATGGCGACTTGCATCATCCGTTTGAGCAAGCGATGGGATGACAGTTTGCCGACAAAAATAACAACCTTGCCTCGCTGGGCAATCCGCAGGCTATTTAGTTGCTCAGGCCCAAACTCCTGACTCAATGCTAAGGCAACCCGCTTGGCGAGTCCGCTATGGTCGTATTCTCCATTGAGTCCGATGCGTTCTGGAGGAATCGTTTGAAAAATAGGGCAATGATTAGCTGTATCGGAAGATGCCCCAAAAGTAGCCGATACAGCACCCGACTTTGGTGACAACCCTGAAATCATAATTAATAAACCGTAGAGACTGGTAGAGCAAGAAGATTATGTAAATCTAATGTGAGAATTTCTTAAAGATGTAGACAATTTATCACAGGAAGACTGTTCAATGGAATACAAATGCCCCTCTCGAAACATTTCTTCCGGGATGATACTGATCTTATAAATATCTTTTTACACTTTCGATTAGGAACCACGTCACTATCAAAAGGCTGAACAACTTTAGCCCTATACAGCTTTCTGGTTTTACTTCAACGGTTTCGTCAAACGCCAATACACCTGTTCTAATCGATTTATCCTCTGTTTAAGACCGTGCTGTTCAGGTATTATTCGTTACTTATCCTTAAGAGGGAATTTATCTGTTTCTGGCTTGATGTTTGGTCTTTCCTAATGTGTAGCATTAGCTACATTGGTTAGGTCATTGAAAACCAGAATGGGCGGAGGACAAAGCCCCTAGCCATAAGTTCCATCCCTGCACTCCGTCCTAATTCAGATCACTACGGCTGCATAACTGAATTTGACGAATGTGCGAAAACGTGCACCGTATAAAACAGTTTTTTGTGCCATTTCAGCCGAATGATGCGCGGCTGAAATGGCACTGATCGAATTCACGTTAATTTTGGTTTTAATTTATTCATGATCCTTAGCAGTAGGTTGGAACTACGGCTTAAATGGGGATCAGATCCACGTCATACCAAACCGAATTGTGGGCAAACCCAATCCTGGCCAGGATTGGGCATTGCCAAGCCCCTACTAAACGACGCGTTATAGATCAGATACTGACTTAGCCAATGCTTGAAGCTGTAATCCTGGTGGATAAGCCCCTTCTTCCTTGATGCGTTTAATCAGGGCTTCAGGAACAGGAATCTTGAGCTTTTCAGCCACCGATCGCACAATGTCACCCCGATCGATCACACCCGCGACAGCTCCAGCGGGAGAGAGGACGGTAATACGGCGAAGCTGCTCATTCTCAAGGGTTTCAATAACGCGCGTCAGCGGAGTAGATTCCACCACACTGGGAATATCGGTGAGCGGATCGACGAGCGTCTTCAGCGTTTTCCGATCCCATTCGCTGCGTTCCATATTGCTTAGCTCATCGACCGCGATCATGCCGCGATAGCGTCCATCCGAAGCCGCATAAAATACAGGCGTCAGACCCTCTTCTTGTAAGAGATATTTATCTGTAAACTGGCTCACCGTTAACTCGGCATCTACCACGCGATAGTCGTGGGTCATTGCGGATGCCGCATTGAGTTGCAAAAGGGCTTCTTGAAGGTCGGTGACACGGGTGTAGGCTGTGGCATTGCGGACGCCAAACCATCCCAATAAGACAATCCACAAAAATCCGAGGCTGGTGGAAGTGATAAAGGCTGTGATCCCTAAAATGATCGCCGTCCAGCCCAGCGCTTGGCCAATGCGCGCTGCCCAGCGTACTCCTTTAAGTCGGCTGCCAGTTACTTTCCAGACGGCAGCTTTAAGCACCTGACCACCATCTAACGGCAGACCAGGAATCATATTAAAGATAGCGAGCACTAAATTTATGTGGGCCAGTTCTCGAATAATGGCTGCACTGGGAGCCGAGAAGGCCAGCACGCTGCTGAGGGGCCACAGCACTAAAAAAAGGATAAAGCTAACGGCAGGGCCAGCGATCGCCACCTGAAATGCCTGACCAGGGGTTTTTGATTCTTGATCGATCGATGCAATGCCACCGAACAAAAAGAGCGTAATGGAATTCACCGTGATGCCCTGCGATCGCGCCACCAAACTGTGCCCTAGCTCATGTAGTAACACCGAGCCAAACAGCAGCAGCGCCATGGCAAATCCAGCGAGCCAGGGAACGACGGGTCCCCAATTTTCCGATTGCCACACTACACCGCCATACAGGAACGTCACCAGCGCCAGAATGGAAAACCAGGATGTGTCCAGCAGGAGTGGAATGCCAAATAGAGAGCCAATGCGCCAACCTGTCTTCATGCAAACTGTCCTACTCGGGTTGATCCAATCATTAACGGTTTACTGATACCGTCTGTAGCGCATCCGGAAAGCGTTGTGGCTATAGCACTGATGGATGCGGCCTTATCTTCATTGTACAAAGTTATTGTGAACCCGAGTCTGCAATAAGGGAGGGTGTAGACCCTCCTCATTCAACGAATTACAGATGACGACTTCATAAAATCTTCATAAAGAGCGGTTCCGCTGCTGTCAATAAAAAGATTTTGCAAAGACTGGAGATTGAGTGCGCTGCTCCTGAGAAGAGCGGTCTATAGTCCTAGTAATAGTTGCCTACGTGTTTACACGGTCATTTTTTGCAGGATGGTTGAAATGACCAATTACTCTATATCAGAAACATCTATCGCCGTAGTATCTACCTCCCTGTGGAAGGCAGACGAACCCCATCAATCGGCTTACAGCGTTTTCAAGCGTGTTGTTGACATCGTGGGCAGCCTGGTTGGGCTTTTGATTCTGGCGATCGCCTTTGTGCCGATTGCGATCGCAATTAGGCTTGACAGTCCCGGCCCCATTTTGTTTAAGCAAGAGCGCTGTGGCTTACAGGGCCGCCGCATCGTGATTCGCAAGTTCCGCTCGATGGTGGACAATGCAGACAACCTGAAGGCGATGGTGACAAATGAAGCAAAAGGGTTGATCTTCAAAAATAAGCAAGACCCGCGCGTCACCAGAGTTGGCCAGTTTCTGCGGAAAACCAGTCTGGATGAACTGCCTCAATTCTGGAATGTTTTGATTGGCGAAATGAGCCTGGTGGGAACCCGCCCACCGACGCTGGATGAAGTGGCTCACTACAATTCTCGCCACTGGCAGCGGTTGAATGTAAAGCCCGGTCTAACCGGAGAGTGGCAGGTCAACGGTCGGTCTTCTGTGAAAGATTTTGAACAGATTGTGGATTTAGACCTCCGCTATCAAACTTCCTGGACACCGCTTTACGATCTTCAACTGATTTGGAGAACAGTTCACATTCTGCTAAATCGGTCTGGCGCTTACTAACGCAAATTTGACGGATGAAAAAGAGTGTCCCGCGCAACGCGCGGGACACTCTTTTTGCCATTTCAGCCGCACGTCACGCGGCTGAAATGGCACGATCGACTTCACATCTAGATACGCCCCCATATCGGCTTGCTATAGTTAACTGATTGCTTTTACGTCATTCTCGTGTCTCCTGGTTGACCTATGCTGGACACCCTCGACCTTGGTATTTCCCTCGATAAGCAAACGTATCGTCAGCAGGTTGAATCTTTGTCGTCTCGATTGCGCAGCCTGCAAAACGCCTGTTGGGAAAAGCGATTGCCTGTCATTCTAGTGTTAGAGGGCTGGGCGGCCTCTGGGAAAGGGGCGTTGGTAAAACGCATGGTCGATTGTATGGACCCGCGAGGATTTACGGTTCACCCGATTCTGGAACCGACCGAAGAGGAGCGACGCTATCCCTTTCTCTGGCGCTTCTGGAACAACTTACCCGCCCAGGGCAGCATTGGCGTGTTCTATCACAGTTGGTATACGCATGTCCTGGAGGATCGGCTATTTAAGCGCGTGCGATCGTCTCAAGTGCCTGGGTTGATGCTTCAGATCAACGCGTTTGAGCGGCAACTGGCTGATGATGGAGTGGCGATCGCCAAATTTTGGATGCACCTCAGCCGCAAGGAACTGAAGCACCGCCTTAAAAAATATGCTGAAGATCCCCTGGATTCCTGGCGGGTGCGTCCGGAAGACTGGCACCAGGAAAAGAACTATAAAGATTATTCTGCTCTGGCTGAAGACATGGTGGTGCAAACCAGCACGGGTTCCGCACCCTGGACGCTGGTGGAAGGCGACTGTCGCCGTTGGGCGGAGGTGAAAGTCATGACGGAGGTGGCGGCTAATCTGACTGCTGCGCTCGATCGCTTGCAAATTGCCGAACCCATCCCCAAATTGCCCCCTCAGGCCAAGTTAGAGCCGATGGAACCTGACCTGCTGGCCAAAGTGGATTTGAGTTTGAGTCTGTCTGCCGACGATTACAAGAAGCAATTGAAACAGGAACAGGTTGCTTTACGTCAACTTCAACTTAAGATTCACAAACATCAGATTCCCGTGCTAGCTATTTTTGAAGGGTGGGATGCGGCTGGTAAGGGTGGTGCGATCAAACGCTTAACCGATACCCTTGATCCGCGCAGCTATGTGGTGCAAGCCTTTGCGGCTCCTACCGACGAGGAGAAGATCCACCATTATCTCTGGCGGTTTTGGCGAAAGCTGCCGACGGCTGGAACGATTGGCATTTTTGACCGCAGTTGGTATGGGCGGGTTTTGGTTGAGCGGGTGGAGGGGTTTGCAACGGATGTGGAATGGCGGAGGGCCTATCGAGAAATCAATGAGTTTGAATCGCAATTGGTGGGGGCTGGCTATGTGTTGCTTAAATTCTGGCTGCACATCAGCCCAGAGGAACAGCTTCAGCGGTTTAAGCAGCGGGAAGGCGATCCCTTTAAGGAATATAAGCTCACCCCGGAGGACTTTCGCAATCGCGAGAAATGGCCGCTGTATGAGGTGGCGGTGAATCAGGCGGTGCAGCGAACTCATACGCTTCAAGCGCCCTGGCATTTGATTGCAGCCAATGATAAGTACTATGCACGGATTAAGGTGATTCAAACGGTGATTCAGGCGATCGAGGCGGAGTTGCAGCGGAGAGGGTAGTAGGGTGTTGGGTGTTGGGTGTTAGAGGAAGGAGATGCGGTTTACGGGAAGATCTACGCAATAATACTGATGAATGGAGAGCTGAATATAGCGATCGCCCCTGAAATTTGAACGGGGTGCAGGGGTAGAATCCCTGGCTGTTAGCTAACGATGAAGGTTAAGGGGAAGTGAGGTTGAACCGTTGGTCTTATGAATGAGCAGGAGGAACAGGTACAGCAATGGGTCATAGAGGCGTGCAGACATCCACCTGGAAGTCCAACGCGTCAACGATATCTGACGAAGGTGATTCGTTATACGACTCGTAAGCTCTGGAAAGAAACGACAGCGTATTATCAGGATGCGTTGCAGCAGACCTGGGTTTACTTTTGCCAGAATGTCTGTGAACGGGGGACGGGCGATCGCTATGATCCCACCCGCAGCACGGTTGCCACCTGGTTGAATTCCTACCTCAAGCGTCGATTACAAGACTTTTATATAGACACCCAAAAGCAGCAGGTCACGCGGGCGAAAGCACAGCGGCAACTCTCGCGATCCGGCGATGAGGACGTGATTGATCCCGTTGATAAGCTGGCGGCTGAGCCAGATATTCCCCCCATTTTGGATGAGGTCAGAGTGTGGGCTGAAGCGGATGCGACTGGGGATTTGCGCAGTACCCACATCGAAGGTCATCCCGCGGTAAATTGCCAGACGTTAATTTTGCGTCGTTTGCCGCCTGAAACAAGCTGGAAAGACCTGTCGGCTGAGTTTGGATTATCGGTATCAACCTTGAGCAGTTTTTATCAGCGACAATGTTTGACGCGTTTGCGTAAATTTGGTGAATCAGAGGGATATCTGTGAAGGAGGGATTACTTATATGACCTACAGTACCCAAAACACCGAAGACTTTGCGTTACCGCTACCGATCACTCAACAGGCGCGCCAGATGGCACAGCAGTTTGCCAATCAGCAGCCGACCCCTCAAAAAGCAGATCAGGTTCGTCTCAATACCCTCGCCGTAGCGGTCGTCAATGATTACCTTCGGCTGATGGGTATTGACACGGATTTGTCCGCTAGCGATAGCTGGAATCCCGTGATGCGACTGTGTGCAGACGTTGCTGATTTACAAATCAGTGAGGTAGGGCGATTAGAATGTCGTCCGCTGCATCCACAAGGCCAGACATGCCCAATTCCGCCAGAAGTTTGGGAAGACCGGGTTGGCTATGTGGTGGTCGGGCTGGACGATGCCCTGGCTGAAGCCACTCTGTTAGGATTTGTGCCCGCTGCGGCTACGGAGGAACTGTCAATTAACCAGCTGCAATCACCGGAGGCCCTGCTCGATCATCTGGATCGGCTGCTGCACCCTGTCACACAGCGGATTGCTCAAACAGCGGAGCAAACACTGGTGAATCTCGGCCAGTGGTTCCAAAATCTGTTTGAGTCAGGCTGGCAAACCGCAGAATCACTGTTGAATTCTGGTGAAATGACTCCGGCGTTTGGATTTCGGGGAGTCAGCACCGAGTTGGAGCCAAGAGAGCGGCAGGAGCGATCGATTCGACGGGCCAAACTGATTGATTTGGGGATTCAACTGGCTCATCATCCTGTTGCGCTGGTGGTCGAACTCTATCCCAATTCCAGTGGATCGGTCGAAGTGTGTTTACAAGTTCATCCCACGGTTCCCCAGATCTACCTTCCTCCGGAGTTGAAGCTGTTGGTGTTGGATCAATCAGGAACAACGTTTTTGGAAGCGCAGTCCAGGCAAGCGGATAATTACATCCAGCTTCTATTTAACGGTACTCCTGGCGAACGCTTTAGCGTCCAGGTTACTTTAGGCAACGCCAGCGTCACCGAAAACTTTGTCATCTAACCCAGCCCCTAGCCCCCAACACCCAACACTAAACCACCGTGGGTAAGCTCGTTGTTCTGAAATTAGGAGAAGGACGGTTTGATCAGGGATTCCCGGTGACGTTGCAAATCGGGGAAGAGGGCGATCGCCCCTTTGTCGAAGTCAACGGCAAGCTGCCACCCGCACCTGAACTGCTGCAAAACTATAGCCGCTGGCAATATAGCTATCACCGATTGGGATTGCGATCTCGTCTGGAAGCTCCCGCCGCCCAGGTGACCAACGTAGCCTTTGTGGGCGATTGTCGGGATGCGGCTCAGGAATTGCGCAATCGCCTGAATACTTGGTTACAGGCCGAAACCTTCCGTCCGATTCGGGAGAAATGGTTAGAGCAGCTTTCACCCAACGACGAAATCCGGGTGATTTTGCAGGGAGCAGACCTACCGCTCCAGCGCCTTCCCTGGCATTTGTGGGATTTGCTGGAACGCTACACCAAAGCAGAACTGGCCCTCAGCGCGCCCATCTACCAGCGGATTAGCCCACCTCCCGTGCCCAGAGGCAAGATCAGAATTTTGGCAATTCTGGGAAACAGCGCTGGGATCGATGTTCAGGCCGATCGCGCCCTGTTGGAGCAATTGCCCGATGCGGACGTGAGCTTTCTGGTAGAACCCGATCGTCAAGATTTAACCGATCGCCTCTGGGAACGCCGCTGGGATATTCTCTTTTTTGCCGGACACAGCGCCAGCCAGCCAAACGGCGAAACGGGCCAGATCTACATTAACCCGACCGATAGCCTCAGCATTGGCGAACTGCGCTACGCCCTGAAAAAGGCAATGGAGCGGGGGCTAAAGCTAGCGATCTTTAACTCCTGCGACGGTTTGGGATTGGCGCGAGAACTGGCCGATCTGCAAATTCCGCAGATGATCGTGATGCGAGAACCCGTTCCCGATCGGGTCGCTCAGCGATTTCTGCAATACTTCCTGGCTACGTTTTCGCGGGGCAAATCCCTCTATCTGGCTGTGCGAGAAGCGCGGGAACGCTTGCAGGGACTGGAAGATCAGTTTCCCTGTGCTACATGGCTGCCCGTGATTTGCCAGAATCCCGCAGAGGTGCCATTTACCTGGCAGGCGCTAACGGGGCAGCTTCCTCCGCCCGACACTCTGATCCGCAGCACAATCGTGCCTCGCCCGGCGACTAAAAAGCGGACGTTGCCGCAGGTGATAGCCATTAGCTTGGCGATCGCTGCCAGTCTTGTCGGTCTGCGCTATCTGGGATATCTTCAGCCGATTGAACTGGCCGCCTTTGATCGAATGCTGCAACTGCGACCCGATGAAGGGCCTGATCCACGGTTGCTGTTGATCACCATCAGCGATGACGACATTCAAACCCAGGAGCGGGGGCGAGGTTCGCTCTCAGAACCCAGTCTGGAGCGGGTGCTTGAAAAACTGGAGCCATATCATCCTCGTGCGATCGGGTTAGACATCTACCGCGATTTTCCAGTCGATCCCAGTCACTCAACCCTGGCAAAACGGCTTCAGCAAACGGATTCCCTCATTGCTGTTTGCAAGAGCAGCGATCCCAGCACCAATGTAACGGGTATTGCGCCGCCACCGGAAGTACCGGGCGATCGCGTCGGCTTCAGTGACTTTGTTGAGGATTCAGACGGCACGATTCGTCGCCAACTATTGTTTATCAGCCCCGATCCAACCTCGCGCTGTGCAACGCCCTATTCGCTCAGCAGTCAGCTTGCCTTTCGGTATCTGGTGGCAGAGGGTATGATGCCCGGATTTACCGAATCAGGCGACTTGCGCATGGGCAATACAACATTCAAAAGCCTGCTTTCCCGAACCGGGGCCTATCAACCGCTCAGCGCAGGAGGCAGTCAGATTATGCTCAATTATCGAGCCACTCCGCGCATCGCGGCTCAGGTTTCTCTGACTCAGGTGCTCAACGGACAGGTGAATTTGGCCGCTGCCAAAGACAAGATTGTCCTGATTGGCGTCACGGCTCAAAGCACTGGTGATTATTGGCCGACTCCGTTTGGGGCTGGCCCATTTGACAGAATGGCTGGCGTATCGGTGCAGGCTCATATGGTGAGCCAGATCCTCAGCGCTGTTCTCGATCGACGCCCCCTCCTGTGGGTCTGGAATCCCTGGCTTGATGCCATCTGGATTGGTAGCTGGACACTGGCCGGAGGGCTAATTACCTGGCAGATTCGGACTCACCGGAGGTTGGCAAAATTCTCTTCCCTATCTCTGATGGTGGCGATCGCCACGACCTGTGTTCTTCTGTATGGAATTTGTTTTGGTGTACTCATTCGAGGGGGGTGGCTACCCGTTGTTCCGTCTGGTTTAGGACTGTTAATCGCCAGCGGCAGCATCGCCGCTTTCACCCCAGTTCAAACGCGTCACGATGCTAAATCAGGGACATTTCCAGCTTGACCCTAATGTGCAATCAGGTATTCTCTTATGAAATTCAGTGTGGCGATCGCCCTTACCCTCATCAGCTTCGTTGGCCCAGGTAGCCCCATCCTGGCTCAATCTGTTTCCTCAGGACGGTTCATTCCACCAACTCCACCCCAACGGCCTGAACTGTCACAGCATTCTAGAGGGGGCGCGGTTCTGTCTTCACCGGAGTCCACCGGACGCTCTGGAAATGCCGCATCGTCTACTATTGCTCAGTCGTCGCGCCTCTATTCTGCAATTCAGTTTGTACCTCCCAGTCCACCATCGGGACATGGAGCACCTCCGGGTCGCCCCAGAGGTGGTGCGAGTCGAGGTCGATGCCCGGATGTAGCCCAACCGCTAACCGCACTGGTGCCCAGTGTTGATCAGTCTATATCTTCATCTTCTGCTCAGCCCACGGCGGCGGTTCAGGCTGCTGCCTCACCCCTTGGGCCAGTTCACACCGTTTGGGGATTAACGGTAGCGGAACACCCCAGCTTTTGGTTTTATGTGCCGTATCAACTGACACGAGAAGTGGCTCTGGAGTTTGTGTTGCTGGATGACAACGACAACACGGTCTATCAAACGCTGCTGGACACAGCCGCTAACTCATCTGGCATTGTTAATGTCACGCTGCCAAATAGCGCTAAGGCTCTAGAAAGTGGCAAGATGTATCACTGGTATTTCATGGTGTACTGTGCTGGAGAAGATCCGGTCTTCACGCAAGGAGCCATCCAGCGGGTTGACCCACCTGCGGCTCTAGCTCAAATCAACCAACTCTCGCCCCACGAACAGGCGGCTGCCTATGCGGCTAACGGGATCTGGTTTGATGCGCTGAATGTCCTGGCAACGCTGCATCGAGAAAAACCGAATGATGGGGCGATCGCAGAAGATTGGGCGGCTTTGTTGCGATCGGCCAATCTGGGTGATGTTGCTCAGGAGCCGTTTGTGCAGTGCTGCACACCTGAAGGCCAATAGATTGTTTGTGTCGTTCAGGATAAAAAGGGCGATCGCCCTTTTTATCCTAATTCTGCCGTTCTACGGGAAATACCGATAGAACTCTCGTCGATGGAGAACCCTCGTCAATTCCAGTGTGTCTCCATTGATTTCAAAACCTACTCGGTAGTCACCAACTCGAATGCGATAGCGATTTGTGGTGCCTACCAGCATTTTAACGTTCGGTACAACTTGAATAGAAGTTGCTTCTGGGAGTGTTACAAACGCAAGCTGATAAATTTGCTGATAAACAGTTTGTTTTTTAAGCTTTTTCAAGTCTTTGAGAAATATTTGGCGATATTGAACATTCAATCGCTTTCATCCTCTAAAAACTTCAATGCATCCTCACGATTAAGAAGAGGAGAGCCTTTGGCTTCATCCATCGCTTTGTTTAGACAATAGGCTTCGATGTTTTCAGCCAAGTCCTCAATGGAATCATTATTTTGCGGCAGCAATTTACGCCATAGCTCGATCGGAATGACAACTGCTTTAGGGTGGCCCTCAGCATCCGTTAAATACTCAATTGCGATTTCTGTCATTAGTCGAGACATCCACCATAATTTCCTAGTTTAATCTAGAGTATCGGCTATCTACCTGATTATGTGCGCTATCGAATTAGGGTGTTGAATATCGAGTATTCCTACTTTTTGATCCCCGATACTTGTTACACAAAATAGGCGATCGCACGGCCAACGCCCGCTGATAGTAGGGTGGAGCGTGGAACCTGCTCCGCAGGTTTAGTTTGGGTAGCGGCGGTTTCAACCGCCACTACCTGTTAACATTAGCCCTTCTTCGTACTGACGAGCAAAGCAACTGGAAAATGCTTTAGCGCTTCGCCGATCGCCAACGTTCCGTCTGCTTTTGTGGGTTGATCGGTAATCAAGTTTTGCCAAGTTGCTGTCTTTAAAGCAGGCAGTTTCACATGGGTATCGGCCCAGATGGACTCACCCAGAGGATATTCACCGGGTTGGATCACAGAGGTTAAAAAGCGAGGGGCGATCGCAACAATTGTGTTTTCCTGATCCTGTTTAGCAAACGCAATGATGTGATCCTGAAACTTGCCGCCGACCTCTAACGGCTGATAGTCACCTCGTTGAAAAACATTGAGATACGCCCTGCGAGCTTTCAATGCTTGTACTGTCAGGAAGAGCTTGATCCGGCCATCTTCTTTGTGAGCCAATAGATCTTCAATTAATGTCAGGACATCTGTCTTGGATTGCTCTTGAATAGCGTTTAGAAATGACTGTCGCTGTTCGAAATCAACTGGACGACGATTATCCGGATCGACTAAACTAAAATCCCATAATTCTGTACCTTGATACAAATCAGGAATGCCTGGAGACGTAATTTTGATCAGTGTTTGAGACAGCGAATTGAAGATGCCATAATATGCGACTCGCTGTTGAAACGGTAGAAAATCGTTGAGAAATTCGTTTTGTTCTGGATTATCTAGAACAGTTTGCACAAAGTTTGTGCAGGCTTCTTCATACGCGCTATTTTGGCGCAACCAGGCGGTGTAAACTTTCGACTCCCGAATCGCCTTGAGCATGTACTCTTTGACCCGATTCACAAAGCTGTCATACTCCCCGTCAACAAATGGAAATGCGCCGACTAACGTTTGATAAAAGGCGTATTCATCATTGCGATCGGGCATTTGTGCGCCTTTCAGTTTTGTTTTGTGGACTCGGTTCATTCCTGCCCAGCGACGAACATGCTGATGCCATTCGTCTGGAATTTCTGAGAGTACATTTATGCGCGATCGCACATCTTCTCCCCGCTTAGTGTCATGGGTGGAGGTAGCGCTCATGGCGTTCGCCCATAGCTCTTGCCGCGTTTGGTTAAACTCGTGAAACTCCTCGGCTGAAATGCCAAATCGCTCTGGATTACCACCGACTTCATTCAGCGAAAGTAGACGATTGTAGACATACAGGGCTGTATCTTCAACGCCCTTTGCCATCAGCGGCCCAGTGTATTGCTGGATTCGCATGACTAGATACAGCCACTGATCTTTATCCGTTTGCGTCAGGTTGTCGTCATAGTGCAACAGGAGCAATTTTTCGATGAAGTTTAACTCGTTAAACAGTAATGTCGTATGTTCTTTCGCGGATTGAATGACGTCTTCGATATAGGGGCGATCGCTCTCCAACACGCCATCTGAGTTGGTATACGTGCGGTAAATCGGGAAACGAGTTAGAACTTCGGCTAGCGCTCGCTTCAAGCCGTTAATGGTGAAATCGTTGCCGTAT
>DATNPS010000055.1:0-37468 GCA_036703095.1 Crinalium sp.
ATAACGCGACTGGCGCTTTCACTTTGCGATCGGCTAATTTTTTCCAAATATTGTCGCTCTTCAGGATTCAGTTCTCGAAGCGGGTGCTTTTGCTGACGAGTCATAGCGTTACCTCGCGCTAGAGTATCCTTATTTTCTCACTTCTCAGCTAAGGCATCATCTGTAGCAAATGACCCACTAGTTGGCTATCAGGACTCCAGGTTACGGCAAATACAGCCGCATGATTGCCTTGCAGCGTTTTGAGACATTCACCGCTACTCGCATCCCAGATTTTGATCGATTGGTCTTCACTGCCAGTTGCGAGATATTGGCCATTTGGACTCCAGGCTAGCGACCAGATTCCGCTATCATGCCCCGATAAAACTTTGAGACATTCGCCGCTTTCTACATTCCAGAGCCGAACAGTTTGATCTAGAGAAGCACTCGCCAACATTTGACCATCCAGGCTCCAAGCGACAGCCATAACCCAATTGCTATGGCCTTGCAAGGTTTTAACGAGGTTCTTTTTCGATCCATTCCACAGCCGAGTCTCGTTATCATCTCCACCACTGGCCAGCAGAGGCCCATTGAGTTGCCAGGCTAATGTTCTGACGGAACCTCGATGCCCTTGGAAGATGGAAGGGATGCCCGTCTCAAGATTCCACAGCCTCACACTATGATCCTCACTGCTGCTGGCAAACATCTGCCCATCTAAGCTCCAGCAAACTGGCCGAACCCAGGCGCTGTGTCCTCTTAAAACTACTTTGGATTGTCCATCAGACACTTGCCAGATAGACACTACATTGTTGCTATCTCCAGTTGCCATCAATTGACTATCTGGGCTAAAAGCAATTGCCAAAATGCTCCCAAACGGTTGGGCAAACCTGGATTTAGATAGGTCAGAATGGGCAAGATTAACCCGATGAAGAGCTACATTCTGAAGATCAGCTTGCCAAACGCTGAGATAGGAGAAGTCATAGCCAGTCAGATCAACCCGGAGGTGACACAGAAGATTCATGATGTTGCCACCTGCATACCCAGTAGTATTGGGAGACTCGGTTTGCAAGCGAAAGAGAATTTGCTGCAATTGGTAGATAACTTCTTTTTGAGACCCTAACGCACTGATCAACCTGGCAATCAGCGGTGCCAAAATCACGCGAATTTGACTTTCGCGGATATAGTCTTTATCCTGCGCTTTGATCAGGGCATGAGTTTGGAGCAGGGAGTCAGGAGACAAGCCATTTACAATCTGATCACACACTTGATAGATAAGGGTTTCTGTCACATATTCCATCACTACAGGTTGCAACGTAAACTGGCCAGCATTGACTTCAATCAGCGATCGCCCTTCCAGCAGTTGCAGTGCTTTCAGCAACTGGTTGGGTGACACACTCTCAGACAAATCGGCTCGGAGTTGGGCAAACGACACCCAGTCTCGAGCGATCGCCAACCACAGCATTACCTGTTTTTCTAAACTCGATAGGCGGTTAAATTGTTGATGAATTAAGTCGGCAATATCGCCAAATGAGATAACGTTTTGTTCTAAAAATAGGGAAATATCACTAGCGAACAGATCTCGAATCGTAGTCGCAACAATTTTCAAGGCTAGAGGATTACATCGATAGTGTTCGCAAAGTGTCTTTGAGGCGTCGCGCAACGCCTGTGATGAATGGTCGGCTGAATTATCTAATGCCCGTTAACCCTGTGGCCTCCAGCAACGCCTCAGCGGCTTCTGGAGAACCACTCAAGGTCAATCTTTGCACGCCCCCCCGCCCTTCCCATTGGGTAAACTGAGCGCACTTTTCCCGACTGGTCAACATAAAACAGCTCTGATGCCGTGCTTCAGCCACTACCCGCAGCAACTCTCCGTAGGCTTCGTACCCTTCACGAAATTGCCCTACCTGGTTGCCGGTACCTAATATGGTTTCCATGTTGTCTAGAACGACCAGACAACGAAAGTTCTGCAAACGTTGGAGCAAGCTGTTTACATCCGAGCGGGTGTCCTGTTGTCCTGACAAGAATAGGACTAGCTCTGCCAATAAGGTTTCGAGTGGCGGAGCATTTCGCAGCGATCGCCAGATTACATAAGCAAAGTGATTCTGTATCTGCTCTGCTAGCTTCACCGATAATGCTGTTTTACCAACGCCACCAATTCCTATAACTTCGACTAATCGACAGCGATCTTCCAAAATCCACTCACTTAAAGTGGTAAGTTCTGCGGTGCGTCCGTAAAATAATGAAACATCTGGTGCTTCTCCCCAGTCTTGAACAGTCGAACCCACCGGGTACTCACCTGCTGACATATCAGGCTGGAAATAGTCTTGCTCGGTTAGCGTCAGGTTAAAGGTGCGAAATAACTCTTCTAGCGTTTGGCGATCGACGGCTGCTTTGTAACTGCGTATTCGACTTAGCGATCGCACACTCAGTCCTGTCAAATGACTTAATTGCTCTAGAGTGTAAGCAACTCCTTTATTCTTGGCAACGGCTAATTGCTCTTGGGCGTCCTGGAAGCGCTGCAATCCCCAGGGCGAAAGAATCAAGCCTCGGCGCTTGCGTTTTTTAGCATTAGCCATACCTCATCGTCCTACCCAATCTGCGCCAAATATAGAGCCTTGCACTTCAATAAACCCAGATGCTTGAAGGCTTCGTTCTGTTATAACGTCTGGTTTCATGAACCTAAAAAGTACTCTAGAAGATGATCGTAGCAGACAAACCACCGCCCATTTCATGCCACCTTAAATAGGTTACACAACAAATAGGTTACACAACTCATGCAGTCGATCGTAATGGGGTGTGCTATAACAATTTTGTTCTTCTTGTCAAGCTCCAGCTTGGTCATGCGATCGGGTTATTCTTGTCTTAAAAAAGTAGTTATAAACTGCTCAACTACAGCGTGCAATTGACCCATTCCAGAATTTCTAAATAACTGGCCAAGTGAGTGTTTAGTCATTGTAGAAACCGCTGTAAATCTTGTTTGATACGCTTTTCATACTTCAATCTATAGTCATTGTCAGGCTAAAACTTAAGTGGCAAACTTAAGTGGCAAATTTTCCTGGCCGTTTTTAGTCAGGTAAGACAAAGTGAATTTGTGGATGCAGCGTTATGTTTCAAACGCTGCATTCTCAAAGCATTACACAAACGAATTGGCCATTTGTGTTTCCATGACCTCGTATGGAGAGTAATCTCCACGTTTCTTAATGCGAATCCCATTTGCATTACGCAAATAGGGTCTTATCGTATCGCGGCGGTGGCGATCGCCCGATACAGTCAACCCACATTCACAATTCTTTTGGAGAAATTAAGATGAGTTCCATTCCAGGGATTTACATTCCAGGCGATAACGGTAATAACACGCTAACTGGCACTATCGGCGACGATACCATTGATGGATTTTTAGGAAATGATCGCCTTTCTGGTGGAAATGGTGACGACATGATTTACGGCGGTCAAAATGACCCTGTAGCTGGCTTCACGGATGACGATGTTATTTACGGCGATACATTTGTCGGTGAGGCAGGTGCCGATCACGTCTGGGGCGGTTATGGTAACGACATCATTTATGGCGACAGTAATCTAGGTGGGGGCGGAAAAGACACCCTCTACGGTGAATTGGGTGACGATACTCTGTATGGTAACGATGGCAACGATATTCTTGATGGTGGTGAAGGCAATGATACTCTCTACGGTCAGGAAGGCAACGATAATCTGGCTGGCGGCGCAGGTATTGACCAACTGTATGGCGGGAATGGCAACGACTTCCTGAATGGCAGCGATTTCCCGTATGGTGATTACGCAGATAAACTGTATGGGGGCGTTGGTGACGATACTTATCAAGTAGATGCGTTAGATGTCATTGTCGAGAATGCTGGAGAAGGCATTGATGCTGTAGATGCTACAGGCAACTATACGTTAGGGGCAAATATCGAAAACCTAACCCTATCAGGTTCTGCCACGACGGGTACGGGTAACAGCTTAGACAACATTATTCGTGGCGACTCTCCCGCCAACTACTTCCTCTATGGCGGGGCAGGTAACGATAAGCTTTACGGCAATGAACACAACGATAATCTTGACGGTGGTGCTGGTAATGATTATCTCTATGGCGGTTACGACGGGGATGATTACCTGAACGGTCGTCTTGGTGCAGACACCATGGTTGGTGGCAGAGGCAACGACAAGTATGTAGTCGATAATGTGGCTGACGTAGTGACCGAGAATGTGGGAGAAGGAACTGATACCGTCGTCTCTACGATTGACTATATCTTGGGAGCCAATGTTGAAAACCTGACGTTGACCGATACAGCGGTTAAGGGTACGGGTAACGCCCTGAATAATACTGTTTTGGGTACGGCTGGCAACAATGTGCTCTTGGGGCAAGATGGCGATGATGTGGTCAACGGCAGAGGTGGCAACGATGTCATCGTTGGCGGTAATGGCAAAGACACGCTATACGGTGATGTAGGCGCAGACAAATTTAGATTTGAGTTTCAATCTGAAGGAATTGATCTGATTAGAGATTTCGATCGCACTCAAGGCGACAAAATTGAAATTATCAAATCAAGTTTTGGTGCTACATCCCTAAGCCAATTTAGCTATAACAGCACGACAGGTGCTTTGTCCTTTGATGCGTCACCCACTGACGCTATCGGGCCTATTCAGTTAGCAACTCTCGCAAATAAACCTGCTGGTTTTTCAGTTCAAACTGATATCGTTTTGTCGTAAGAAGATACTAAGTTCCGTTTGATGACATCGGCATCACATCGTCAATAAAAATTATTTGTCGTTCTAGTTTGCGTTTTACTCAACTGAACTGTGCAAATAAAGTCGATCGCAACACTCACATCTCAGCAAACGTGTTGCGATCGCTCGATACAGACCACACATTTGTTAACTAACAACCATTCAAGGAGCAACAGCAACTATGGTATTACTTCAAGGCGACGACAACCCTAATTATATCAGTGCTTTTAGCTTAGGGCTAAGTGACGACCAGATTTATGGTTGGGGTGGTAATGACAATCTGGATGGTTATTTGGGCAACGATGGATTGGACGGTGGTTCTGGTGATGACAAACTCTACGGTTGGGATGGCAACGACTTCCTCACCGGTGGTGAGGGCAACGATCAACTCGACGGTTGGAATGGCAACGATCTCTTAAGAGGTAGCAATGGCAACGATTTCATCGACGGTGGAAAAGACTATGACATTGCCCTCTACTCCGGTCGATCTACCGACTACGGTGTCTCCTTTACTACCTTTGGCAACGTTCAAGTTACAGGTTCCGAAGGCACAGATACTCTTGTTGGCATTGAACGAATCTACTTCGACGGTGATGGGGGCTTCTATGATGTTCACACCGGAGATAGCAGTAATAACACCCTGACAGCCGATCCTAATATTTGGTCTTTGTTGTGGGGAGGCGATGGCAACGATACCTTAACAGGGAGCAATCTCAAAGACACCCTTACAGGGGGCAATGGCAACGATACTCTTATTGGCGGGAAAGGCTACGACGTTGCCACTTACTTTGGACAATCCACTGCATATAAAGTTGGTTTTACCAACAGCGGGAAGATTCGACTCACAGGTAGTGAGGGCACGGATGTGCTCAGCGGTATTGAGCGAATCTACTTCAACAGCGATGGAGGATTCTATGACGTTCATGTCGGAGATGGAACTGATAACACTCTTACGGCTGACCCCAATGTTTGGTCTTTGCTATGGGGAGATGATGGCAACGATACCTTAACAGGGGGCAATGGCAACGACCTCTTAGCAGGCAGCAATGGCGACGATACTCTCGTTGGCGGCAATGGCAACGATACTCTCATTGGTGGAAATGACAACGATGTCCTCTATGGTGATGTAGGCGCAGACAAATTCAGATTCGAGTTTCAGTCTGAAGGAATTGATCTGATCAAAGACTTCAATCGGAGTGAAGGCGACAAGATCGAAATTATCAAATCGAGTTTTGGTGCTACTTCCTTGAGTCAGTTTAGCTACGACAGCACAACGGGTGCTTTGTTCTTTGATGCTTCATCAACCGACAAAATTGGGCCTATTCAATTAGCAACTCTCGCAAATAAACCGACTGGTTTCTCAGTTCAAACGAATGTTGTTTTGGTATGAGGATAGATTGACCCTCATCACACACGTCAGCATTCATTATTTAGTATTTCGCTTTTTTGTCGCTCTAGTTTGCGTTTTATTCAGATGCATTCGCACTACGTTATTTAGGAGCCTCATTATGTAACGCTTATCTTTTGCTGTTCTATCTGCTGTTGTTGCCTCTGCGATCGCCACACCATCTTTAGCTCAATTTCAACAGTTGAGAATTCTCGTGAAGCTAATTTAGAAAAGCAATCTCAACAGTTTGAGAATTTTCGTGAAGCTAATCTAGACAAACGCTAAGATGATTGCCGATTGCACTACTAAAATTTCAAAAAAGTGGTGCAATTTTTCTCAAAAACAATATCTCTCTAACTTGAATCTTTTGTGATTGATCGTCAATCTTATATCTAGAAAGATGTTTTAACGAATTGCAATAGTTGCGATCGCTTGACACAGTTAACACTCATTTGTCATTATTTTGGAGAAATCTAGGATGGCTTATACATTCATAACAGGAACAGATGATTCTAACCTGATTTATGGCACTTCTAATGCAGATTGGATGGAGGGACTGCTAGGAAATGATGAAATTTATGGCGGATCAGGTGGTGATGACATTATTGTCGCTGGGCCAGCAAATCCTGTATCTGGTCGCAGTGATGATGATACTGTTTACGGCGACACATTTGCGGGTGGAAATACTAACGACATCATCTATGGTGGTTACGGAAACGATACCCTTTACGGTGATAGCTATGAGGGGCAAGGGGGAGGCACTGACACCATCTACGGTCAATATGGAAACGATACCCTGATTGGTGGCGATGGCAAGGATTCCCTTGACGGAGGCGACGACAACGACACCCTGTATGGTGGTAACGGCAACGACACCCTGATTGGAAGCAGTGGTAATGACACTATCAATGGCGGTAGTGGATCCGACGTTGCTACTTATTTTGGACCATACAGCAGCTACAGTCCTGCTTTTACGAGTAGTGGTGCGGTTCAGATCACAGGAATTGAAGGAAATGATCTGCTCACAGGTATTGAGCGAATCAACTTTGGTGATGGAGGATTCTATAATGTTCACACCGGAGACAGCAGCGATAATATTTTTATTGCCGACCCTAATGTTTGGTCTTTGATGTGGGGAGGCGATGGTAACGACAGTCTGGTTGGGGGGAACGGCAACGATACCCTGAATGGGGGCAATGGTGACGATACTCTATCTGGTGAGGCAGGCAACGATGTTTTGAACGGCGATTCTGGGAATGACACTATGTATGGCGGCCTCGGAGACGATCTCTTTATCGTAGACAGTCTTCTAGATCTCGTACTTGAAAACCCATCAAGTGGTATTGATACTGTTTATTCTTACGTAGATAGCTACACATTAACTGACAACAAAGAAAAACTGTATCTACAATCATCAAGCTCTGTTTTGACGGGCACAGGCAACTCCGTTGACAACATTCTTGGAGGAAATGAATTCAATAATGTTCTTTTTGGCTTAGAGGGTAACGACGGACTTTATGGCAATAAGGGCGACGATAAGCTTGACGGTAGCTCAGGTGATGATTTTCTGAATGGTGATACAGGTAAGGATACTCTAACGGGTGGCCAGGGAAATGACTTTTTGTTTGGTGATCTAGGTAATGACACTCTGAAGGGTGGGTCAGGGAAAGATATCTTTTACTTCTCTGCTCCTGTGGAAGGAATTGACACAATCAAAGACTTTTCAGTTAAGGATGACATTATCCAGGTATATGGGTCTGGATTTGGGGGAGGACTGACACCCGGAGTTCTCACGGCTGATCAATTTCGTATTGGGTCGAGCGCTAAAGATAGTAGCGATCGCTTCATCTACAACAAATCTACCGGAGCATTGTACTTTGACAGCGATGGTTTAGGAGGATTGGCTCAAGTTCAGTTTGCTAAGCTATCGACAGGGTTAGCACTGACGAATCAGAACTTCTATGTAGATGGAATTTCTATGTAAATTGCGCTGAAAAGGCGATCGCTTTATCTATAACAAATCCACCGGAGAGCTGTATTTCAATAGTGATGGAATTGGTGGATTGACTCAAATTCAGATTGCCCGGTTATCAACTGGGTTAGCAATGGCGAGTCAGAAATTTCTTGTGAGTTAGTTCGAAGACAAGTCCAAATCTAACGGATAATTCTCAGACGGTTTTAGGACAATGAACAGAATAATCTGATAACGGAATAGGAAAATAGCTCTCACTCTAGTTCAACTAAAATTCAACTAAAGTTCAACTCATTCTTTCTACCAGGAGAACAAGAATGCTTGTTCAAGGCACAGACAATAGAGACATCCTAAATGGTAGCGGAGACGTTGATACTATCTTTGCCTATGGTGGAGATGACGACATTTTCGCGGGAGACGGCAACGATACCATTTATGCCGGAGATGGAATTGATTGCGTATTTGCGGAAGAAGGAAACGACTACGTTTTGGGACTCGCAGGCAATGATTCTGTTTCAGGTGGAAACGGAGATGACCGAATTTTTGGCATGGAGGGTAACGATACGCTGTATGGTGACTTTGGCAATGACTTGATGGATGGTGGTCTCGGAAACGATAGCTACTTCGTTGATAGTCTGGGAGACACTGTGACTGAACGGACATCGGAAGGTGGTGAGGATTGTGTATTCGCTTTAGTGGATAATTACACTCTGACCGATAACGTAGAAGGTTTGATCCTGTTATCTAGCAGCGATATCTTGAAGGGCACGGGCAACAGCCTGCACAATGGGATCGACGGAAATGAATTCAACAACGTCCTAGCTGGTTTAGCGGGTAACGATATTATTCATGCCCGTGGCGGTAATGATCGGCTAGATGGTGGTTCGGGTAAAGACTTTTTGGATGCTGATGCAGGCGACGATACCTTACTGGGTGGTGATGACGATGATATTTTGTGGGGTAGAGCGGGTAGTGACACTCTAACAGGTGGTTCAGGAAAAGATACGTTTTTCTTCAGCACTCCGCAGGATGGCATCGACACGATCAAGGACTTGAAGGTTGCCAATGATTTTATCGGAGTTTCTCCATCAGGCTTTGGAGGCGGATTGACAATGGGAACCCTCAAAGTTGATCAATTTCGTATTGGATCGAGCGCTAAAGATAGTAGCGATCGCTTCATCTACAACAAGTCTACTGGTGCGCTGTACTTCGACGTTGATGGTATTGGTGGATTGACTCAAGTTCAGATTGCCAAGCTATCAACGGGTTTAGTCATGACAAACCAAAATATTCGTATCTTCAATCTCTAGCTCTGGGGTAAATTTCAAGTGTGAACTAACTGCAACCCTAAAGAAACTATGTTTAGAAATTTAAGGCTCAGCAAAAAGTTCAATCTGCTTTTGCTAACAGTTTTTGTCGGAGCTGTCATCTTGAGTGGTGTTGCGTTTTCGACTATTCTGACTCGCAACGCTGAAGCTCAGGTGACTGAAAAAGCAAACCTATTACTCCAAACTATGTTGGCTGTACGCCAATATACTGGCGAACAGGTAAATCCTGAACTGGTAGACCGCTTACAGACAGAATCAGAATTTTTGCCTCAAATTGTTCCTGGCTATTCTGCCCGTGAAGTCATGGAAAATCTGCGGAGTGAGCCAACCTACCACGAATTCTTTTACAAGGAAGCAACGCTCAATCCCACCAATTTACGTGACAAAGCGGATGTGTTTGAAACCGAACTGATTGAGCGATTCCGCAATACTCCGTCTCTCAAGGAACTAACGGGATATCGCAACTTTCCATCAGGCGATTTATTTTACATCGCTCGTCCAATTGTCGTTTCAAACAAAAGTTGCTTAATCTGTCATAGCACTCCTGAAGCAGCACCCAAGAGTCAGCTCGCTACCTACGGCAACTCGACTGGATTTGGTTGGGAACTTAATTCTATTGTTGGAGCACAAGTGATCTCAGTTCCCGCTAGTGGTGTGATGAGTAATGCTCATAAAGCCTCAGTACTATTGGTTAGCGTTCTTTCAGCAGCCTTTGCTTTAATTATCCTGGTGATTAACCTCTTACTAAGACGTGTAGTGATTCGTCCGCTGAATCAAATGGCGATCGTTGCTAATGAAGTCAGTATGGGGAATATGGAAGCAGCAGAGTTTAGTCACAACACCAATGATGAAATTGGCAGGCTTGCTACAGCATTTAATCATATGAACACTAGCTTGTTAATCGCAATGGATATGCTCAAGTATGAAGAGTAATGCGATCGCAAAGCCCCCAATCCAACTGAACTCCTTGCTGGATTGCAACAGACCATTCCTCGCCTTCCTCCATTGTCATGCTCCTTTGCTACGAGAAATTTAATCTGAGATCGAACGACGTTCAACGTTCCAAACAAGTGCGATCGCCAATTGGACTGTGAATAGCATTGTTAACTTGAGATTGGGCAACTAACACTACATCCCCGTTTATATCTTCTTTAAATCCATCAGCTTCTACAATGGTGGCGTCAGAAGGTGTGGCTTGCTCCAGGTGGCCCTGGTTCAAACGCTGCGAATTGTCTACGGGCAAACCTTCAGGCTCCACATCTAAAGTGACCCAATCGGGAGCCAAGATTGTGCGATCGCGCAAGAGTTGGTCGGGGCTAAGCGGCAAGCCACCTCGTCCTACGGCAACAAAGCGGCTTGATTCGCCGTGTCTAGAGCTACAGCCGCGAGCAATTTGAGTAGATCGATCCACTAAGTTCGTGGGAAGTTCGACTAACCCTCGGCTGGGGTCAACATCGGGTTGATTGATTGTGACTGTACCGGACTGACTGAACTGGGAACTGGCATCAATGTCATTGGTTTGATTGGGAGGTTGCGATCGCTGTTGCTCAATTGCAAAGATTCCTTGGGCCGTGATGGAGATATTTCCACCTCTGCCTCGTGAGGCACTCGCAATGATGTCGCTATTTTGTTCTGGTATTCCGATGACAAAACCAGCGGGCGCATTCATCGTTACGTTGCCTCCCGTTGCATTCGCAAAAGCCTGGGCCGAGATCAAACTGTTGTTTTGTAGCAGTAAACTGTTCAAATTCTGTAGCGTAATTTGAGCGCCGCTTCCGGCTCCCGCTTCAGCGGTGAGTCTACCCTGATCTAAATTAATTCGATTTGCGGCAATCGTCAGGTTCCCGGCTCGTCCCGTTGGGCTACTCACGGTTATGTTTGCACGATCGGATACTGACAGTTGATGAGTTGTGACGTTAATATCACCCCCCTGTCCTGTTGCACCCGTTTCTGTGCTGGCAAATAATCCGCTCTGTCGCCCTGATACCGTAGTGCGATCGCCCACCTGAAGATTTATATTGCCTGCCGAACTGCTCCCCGCCGTTGTCGTAAGCAGCCTTCCCCCACTCAGCAGATCTAAACTGCGGGAATGAATGCGAATATTCCCCGCCTCACCCTGACCTCCGATGCTGGCCTGGAGGAATCCACCATTGCTAATCGTCAGGCGATCGGTCGTAATACGAATATCACTCGCATTCCCAACCGCACCCGGATTAACCTGGGTTTCGATACTGCTGACATCTCCATCGCTGTCTCTACCGTCAATTAAGACGCGATCAGCGGCTGTGACGGTGATTCTCCCTGCATTGCCGTGGCTATTAGAGGTGACTGCTGTGGCTAACGTAGCCCCGTTTCGCAGGGCAACCTGGTGCGCTGAAAGGCGAATATTACCGCCATTGCCGATCGCCGGAATGGTTCCACCCAGAACGTCTTCTCCAACAATGCTCAAAATACCGCTACGGACGCGATCGCCTGCTGTTTCGGAATTGTGGTTGCTGCCGTCAAAGGTGGCTTGTCCACGAACCTGAATCGTGATGGTGCCCGCGTCGCCATGCTCGAAGGTAGATGCTGAGAGTTGTGCTCCATTTAAGACGCTGAGAGTGCCAGCCCGAATATCAATATCGCCTCCTCTCCCATTTCCGCCTGTTCCAACAGCGGTAAAGAGACCCGTTGAGTCTTGAGTGCTCGACGGTGTGGCATTGAGCAACAGGCGATCGCGCACTCTCAACCTGATATTGCCTGCATTTCCTTGTCCTGTAGTTTCGGCTTGTAAACGTGCTCCACCTGTGATTGAAAGTGAGCGAGCACTCAACCGAATGTCTCCTGCATTACCAATAGCATTCGATCTGACAACATTAAAAATGCCACTGGCATCCGATCCGATGCCGCTTAGTCTAGCAGAACCACGCACCCGAATCACAATATCACCGACATCGCCAATGCCATTGGTATTGACAATCAGTTCAGCCCCATTTGTTATGGCTAATGTACCTGCGTCTAAAAATACGCCTCCCGTTGTGCCGATCGCTATTGGGTCAGCTTCATCAATAGTGTCAAAAATAGTTGCATCTTCTGTAAGGACAAGAGGCCCTGTAACGTGAATCACCACCCGTCCTGCATTGCCTTGTGACTGACTAAAAGCAGCCAGTGTCGCCCCCTCATCTAAGGTGAGCGATCGCCCCTGAATCACCAGATCGCCGCCTGCTCCCCGACCGAGCAAACCATTGAGAAGACTGCTCCCTGAAATTTCAACATGTCCTGTGGCATTGAGAATAATGTCTCCAGCCTGGCTGTCTGGACTGCCTAACCCTCGATCGATTCCAGCACGTAAGACACTATCTGCTTGAATCTGAATATCTTCGGCATTAATCTGGATCTCTCCACCGCTAGCAGCTCTGACATTGAGGAGGGCACCCCCAGTGATGAGAACAGTGCCACGAGGAGACGGTGAAAGTTGCTGAATTGAAGGGCGGGAACCAGCACTGAGTTCAACGGTGGCTGGAGCTTTTACAGCGACTAATCCGAGTTGTCCACCTAACGCATTCAAACCCCCTGCGATCGCCACATCACCGCCAATCAACAGCAAATTTTGACCATTGGCTACTCTTAACCCCACGAGTGGATTACCAGCCAAACTGCTTCCGGCGTCTGCAACAGACTGGTTTTGAATGCTGCCAGGTGTAACGTGGTTGAACAGAAGCGCTGAGGGATTGACGGTCAATAACGGTGGCGCTTGAGGATGGTCAGTGCTGAAAAAGCCTTGGGTACCAAACTGCATTCGATCGGCGGTCGTCGCGATGAAGGAACCTCGTACATCTAAGGTTGCATTTTCACCAAAAATAATGCCATTAGGGTTAAGGAGAAATAGATTAGCGCTGCCTTCCACACCTAACGTTCCGGAAATAGTAGAGCGACTCTGACCTGTGACTCGGCCAATAATGTTAATGACACCTGTTGGATTAGCAAAGTACAATCGTTGCCCATCGCTCACATTAAATTGTTCAAAGCTGTGAAATACATTATTTCCCCGTCTGGCTCCTCCTTCAATGCGATCGCTAATTTGGTTGTTAACCGTTACGTTTCGATTTAGAACCGATTGTTCTGATCCAAGCGTTTGATCGGGAATAATTTGGGCAACAGCAACAGTACTCGACAGAAGTGCGATCGCGTTCATTGCAATAGGAATAAGGGCGATCGTATTTTTGTTTCTTATTCTGTTCCAAATTACTGCTTTCATTGCCTTACCATTAACTTACAACCAATTCCCGATCAGCACATATGCGGCCCAATAGCCAGGACGACTGTAATTAGGATATCGCTTCAACAACATAATCTGTGCTCGACGTAATGCTTCGGCTTTTGTCACCTTAGAATTAACTAGCTCCTTGTAAAATTCTCCCATCAAAATAGCAGTAGAGCGATCGCCAATATTCCACAGCGAAGCCAATGTACTGCGTGCTCCTGCTCGCACGGCCGCACCTGCTAATCCTAATGTTGCACGATTATCACCTGCCGCTGTTTGGCAGGCACTTAAAACCAGAAGTTCAATGGCTTGCGATCGCGTTTCATCCTGGTGCTGCAAAAACGTGTCAAATTGAGTTACATTAATGGGGCCATCGGCGGCCAAAACAAACGTATCTTCAGCACGAGAACTAAACTGTCCGTGGGTTGCCAGGTGAAGAATATTGAAGCTGGTTTGATTGACTTTATTCTCCAACGTCTTGCTGGTGAAATCCTGATTAAGCAGCGTCGTAATCGGCACACCTGCTCTGGAAATGAAGTCGAATTCCGATTGAATCTCTGGTAACGGTGGAAAGTTTTGGAAGTTTGGCGGAGGTTGGACTAATCCAGCAGCAAGTACTTGCAACTGTTCGTTAGCAATGGGTTCAGGATTTAGCAACTGCAATCCGGGACTCAACGCAACAGCGTATTTCTCAATCAAATATTGCTTACCATCATATAGAACAGCCATGGGTACACTTCTCAACGCGCCATCCAGAACGAACACCAATGTTTGGATCTGACTCTGCTGCAAGCCTGACTCAATTGGCTGAATGAGCCAGCTATAGAGTTGTTGAGAAAGAGCCTTTACGTCTGCGATCGTGTCGGGTTCTGTGATGCTTTGTCGCAACTGGCTTAAAACATGCTCCACTTCAACTTGAGGTTGGTTCACAGCATAATGACGCAGAGATTTTCCCGCAACTTTAACAATGACGTGTAGCTGATCGGGCAGAATGATCGGATAGAGAATTGCGGCTGTAGGATTATCGTGATCAACCACTTTGTCTAGTGAAATGGCTGTAGCGTTTAAACACGCTTCTCGAAAGAAGTTATCGAGTTCTGCCAGTTGCAGTGCTTCAATCTGCTGCCGAGCCTTATCTAAAGTCTGTTCGTTAATCGACGATTGAGATAGGAGTAACTCAACGGATTGTCGATAAACAGGTTCCACACTGTCTCTAAAGGAGAATTGTACCTCTCGGTTAGCGGATAGTAGGTCATTACGAAGAAACTGCAATTCTTCAATAGCGGCATCATAGGCCGCAATGGCACCTGCTGTATCTTCCTGCTGTTTTAACACGCGTCCAAGCTGCCAATGCCAGCGATAGGCAATATCCGATGCATTCAGTCCGTCTATTAAACGTAATGCCTGTTCTGTCAGGTTCTTTGCATTCATCCATTGTTGAGTTTGTTCATATAGTTCTCCTAATGTTCCTAACGCATACGATTCTGCTCGGCGATCGCCCAAACTACGAGATTGCTGCACCACGTTAGCCAAACGTTGAGCGATGGTGTTGGGTGAAGCCTGTGGATAATTTGAGGCGTCTAACTTGATTAGCGTTTGAGCGAAATGAATGGATGCATAAACTTCTGTTTCACTAACAGGCATATTAGCTAGCTCTGTTGCAATCACTGATAAGAGTTCTTCATCAATGGGTTGATGAGTATTGACAAGCAAACTGAGTTGATTGATGTGCGCTTGAAGTTTGATTAACGGTGAAGGCGTAATCTCAATGGCTTTCTGATAGAACTGAATTGCATCCTGCACATTCTGCTGAACGCTTGCCGTATTTCCCAAACTCAGCAGCGTTGCACTGATTTCTTGAGGAAGCTGTAGTTCCTGAGCCAACGCCAGACTCGTTTGCAGCGCCTGCCAGGATTGTTCTAAATCTCCTGTGAAACGCAGCGCTTCGCCTAGCGATCGCAAATCCGCAATTTTAGTAACTGAATTCGGCTGTGATTGTAAGTTTTGATTTAATGCGGTTAGCAGCGTTAACGCTCGACGGTAAAACCCTAGAACCTGCAACGCTTGAGCTTGATTGATCTGGCTTCGGATGATACCGCTACTGTTGTTCATCTCGCGGTAAACCGTTTCAGATTTCTGCCACGTTTCTAGTGCTGGTTCTGGTTGTCCTTGTTCAAATTGCAGTAATCCTTGAACCTCAAGGGTTTGGGCTAGAATTTGCAGGCAATCGCCTGTTGCAGACTCTAAGTGCGCTGAGCGATCGCTCTCTAATAAAGTTAAGCTGTCGTTAATCGCTTGGATAGCGTCCGAGAACAATCCTGATTTCTGATACACCAAAGCAAGGTTACTGAGCGTCATGGCTTGCCCCAAAGAATCGCCTTGTCTCTGGTAGTCATGAACAGCCTGCTGCAATAGTTCCGCTGCTTCCAGCAAGTGTCCTGTTGTATAACGCGATCGTCCCTGTTCTACTAATGTCTGTGCCTCGGCTGTATCTATCCCAACTGGAGAGATTGAACTCGTAGACTGTGAGGCGATTGGGTTTTGTGCCATCAGTAGACACAGAACCAGTGAGGCGATCGCTAATAGTGGCCGTAAATACAGTGAAGCTTTCAAGTCTCTACTGTCCTGAAAAGGAGGAAGATTGTTGCTTTTCTCTCTACTATACCTGCCCAGCAATTCTCATTTTGAAACCAATGGCGGGTTTGGCGCGCCCGTCGGGCGCACCAAACCCGCCATTGATGGCAGCGCAAGCTCGCCTGCGGCGAGCTTGCGCTGCCATCAATGGCATACTGAGAATTGCTGATACCTGTTCTTCTCAACATGAGAATTACCTTCACTGATGTTATTTAGCTGCTACAAGCTTTAAAGGGGTTCCATCCCTTCTTGGAGGCTTTGCCCCCACCCTCCATGTTGCAAACACTAAATTTTGCAACCCTAGCTCTTAGTATTCACCATGCTTTGAAGCACCGCTGGGCCTGTCGGATAGCGGCTAAATTCAGACGGTTCCAGAGTTACGAATAGTCCAGAGATACCCGTATCGTAAAAATCGGCAGGCATCCAAAATTGCTCCAGCACCTTTCCCTCTGAGTTGATGTCCAGTGTACCACAGGGAATCTTTTCACCATCTGCGATCGCCCACAGTCGATAAACTTGATTGGCTGGAGGTTCAGGTAGATTTTGCACAACGAGAATTCCCTGCCGCTGCTCCAGATTCACCACGAAACTACCTGTAGCCGTATGTGTCGCATCAACCGCTTTCAGGGAAAACAATTGCGTCTGAGATTGTTGCAAGAGCGTGTTGATATTTTGGGCAAGTTGTTGATCTTGCCGTAACTGATAGTTTTCAATACCCAAATACAGAATCAACAATGCTGCTGCACTTCCAACAAGAGTGCGCCAAGGAAACCGTAATGGTCTGGGGCGTGAAGTCCGTGGTGAAGTGAGGTTTTGTGAAATGGTGGTTGATAGAATAGCCGATTTTAGATGAGTAGGAGGAACGCTGCTATTTAAGTCGTAAGTTACACGGTTCAGGGTGGATTCCAACTGATCCACTTCTGCCGCTAATGCTGGATTCTCAGCCAACAACTGCTCGAAGAGTTCGACTTCAGCGAGGGTGAGGTCGCCTATGACATAGCCTGCTGCTAGGGTTTCGATGGCTTGAGGCGTAAGAGGTTCTGTCATAATCTTAGTCAATGGAGTCTCGTAAAAGTTGCTTCAGTTTCAGAAGCCCCTGGCGAGTCCAGCTTTTCACAGTGCCTAAGGGTTGCTTCAAGCGACGGGCAATTTCGGCTTGGGTTAGGCCAACATCATAGGCCAGTTCGATCACCTGCCGTTGCTGCTCAGAAAGCTGACTCAAGGCTTGCCGCACTTGCTGCGCTCGCTCATTGACAACTACTTGCTCAACCGGAGTAAGACCAGAGGCTTCATCGGTGATAGTCTGCCCCCAGCGCTGCACCAAATTTAGGTTGCGACTGCGCGACCGTAGTTTGTCGATGGCTCGCGATCGCGTCATCGCAATTAAATAGCGCAGCAAATGACTGTGCTTTGCAGGCTTAATCGGTCGTTGCCAAACTGCGACAAAGATTTCCTGGGTCAAATCTTCAGCTTCCGATTGGCTTTGCAGCACTTTCAGTGCCACGCCATACACAACACTACCATAGCGATCGTACAGGTGTCCTAACGCTTCTGGCTGCTTTGCCTCAAGGCTGTCTAATAGCTCAGCATCAGTTAAGGTTGGCATGGATAGAGGGCTATCAGAAGAATTCCGACCCGTAAATGCAGGTTTGTAAACCAAAATTACTTTCCTTGCAAAAATACTGGACGCATCTTGCTGTGATAATAGCAATTTTTGTTTCGTTGCATAGTTTGAGCATAGGTTAAATGTCCTCCCATCTTTAAAACGATTGATGAAGCAAATTGGATGAGCTTTTTGGCAATGAGAATTATAGTCGTAGCCAACGTTGTTAGGACAAAGAGGGGGTGGGGGCTTCGCCCCCAGGCAGGGGTGGAACCCCTGCACCCCGTTCTAACCAGGGTGATTACGGCTATAAATCAAACCCGGATTTTTTGGAGGGAAACGTGGCGTTGCCGCGTTTCCCTCCAAAAAATCCGGGTTTGAGCATGATTAATGGAAGCTCCAGCTCCTACATCTAGAATGCAATGTTTAAGATGCCGAGTCAAAGCGCGATTGAGAGATTTAAATCCAAGATGAATGTTACGTCGTTTGAAAGATAGAGACGAAAAAGTGCTCGGTTATATATCTGTTCAACCATGAGTTGCAATCAGCTTCTACAACCATGCTAACGGCTGGTAATTCATTCCTACAGCTTTCTAGGCGCACAACATTTCATACCAATTCAATCTGAAGCTGCAACTTTATGAAAGGGAGCAACGCCCCCCTCACCCCCTTCTCAATTCAGTGCATTTTCAGATCAAAACGGTATCACACATACAGCAGTTCGAACTGGAGTAAATTGCGTTTGATACAGTCACCGCTCAAAACTAGGATTTACAGAAGGCTAAAGAAACCTGAGATGGCTGAATTAAGGATAACTCAAGCAATATTCTTCAATTCAGCAGCACTTTTACAGAGGCTCAAACTATGAAAAATCCATTGCGTAAATGCCATCAGCTAATTGCTCTACTCTTTTGTTTGCCGTTATTCTTCACAGGCTTAACTGGTATTAGCATTGCCGTTGCTGATCAATGGTTTCATCAAGACGAATTAGCAGCATTTCTAATCTCCGTACATACGTTCCAAATCTTCAAACTTGATGCCATTTTGCCTGTTGTGAATGGACTAGGGTTAATTGGCTTAGTTGTGACAGGTTTGAGTATGACCAGACTGGTTACCAAACATCACAAGCCTAAACGAATAGGAGACCGACCATGAAATATTTAACGTACTTTTTTACAGCGATCGCCAGTACATTTTTGATGATTCTGTTGTCGTTATCATCCTGTACACCAACCTCTCAAACACAGATTGGCCAACCATCAGTCATAGAACCATCGACAGATCAACCTCAAACTCCAGTCCATCAAACTCCAACACAACCCATAGAAAATTCTCAGTTCGTCACAGCCACAGTGAAAATTTATAATTTCAAATTTGAACCTGCGAGTGTCACGATTACCAAAGGCGAAACGGTTCAATTTATCAACCTTGATGAAGAACCCCACACTGCAACATCCACAGATGGGATCTTTAACTCGCGAGCACTAGACACGAATGAACGTTGGAACTATACCGCTACTCAGCCAGGTACCTTTGCCTACATTTGCTCCATTCATCCCTTCATGAAAGGAACGATAACCGTAACCCCTTAAACAGCCTGACCAAGTGCATAACTAATTGGAGAAACACCCCATGAAACGTAGAAAATTTATCGAGCACGTAAGCTGGACTGGACTGGGTATTGTTTGGACTATTAGCGAAAACGGGTTGCTTACTGCCTGTCATGCCAATACAGCGACAGAGCAAACAGCCGCCAATGCTGCAATATCCTTTGTGCAAATTAGTGATACCCATATTGGATTCCATAAACCTGCTAACGAACATGTCACCGAGACGCTGCAAAAAGCGATTGATGCAATTAATGCATTATCTGTACAACCTGCGTTTGTCATTCATACGGGAGACATTTCCCACTTATCAAAGCCAGAAGAATTTGATCAAGCGAAACAACTGCTGTCTCAATTGAAAGCTCCACTGTTTACCTTACCAGGTGAACACGATACTATTGGCGATCGCGGTAAAGCTTACGAGGAAGCATTTAGCCGCAAAGATGCTAGAGAAGGTTTACAAGTGTGGGATCAGGGTGGAGTACACTTTGTTTCCTTAACCAATGTATTGGATTTTGGAGAGACGGGTGCAGGCAAGCTGGGCCAAGCGCAACTCGATTTACTAAGCAAAGATTTAGCAGCACAAAAGCAAGATACGCCTATCGTTGTATTCAGTCATATTCCTCTGTATAATCTCTATCCAAAATGGGGATGGGCAACGTCTGACTCTGCCCAGTTGATGGCATTGCTGTCTCGCTTTGCAGCAGTTACAGTGCTAAGTGGTCATATTCATCAGGTCATTCAGCACAGCGAAGGCAACATTCGCTTCTATACTGCCGCTCCAACGGCCTATCCTCTCCCCTCTCCTGGAAACGGTGAGCAACCTGCTCCTGTTACGCTCCCTGAAAATAGTTTGTTAGCCGCTCTGGGATTTCGCACTGTTGACGTTGTCACAGGACAAGAGTCTAAAGTGAATCAACATTCTTTAACGTAATTTTGACGAACGGGTTTTTGGGGAGTGGCGCGACGCGCCACTCCCCAAAAACCCGATTTTGCGTGCGCGTCGAACCTACAATGCCAGATCAATCAAAGGCTGCGTTGCCATATCGGTTAGCCCAACTGATGTAAGTAAGTCTGTCCATTCCTGGGCGATCGCTTCATTATCGGGTTGCGCCAACTTCAGTTGTGCTAAGGTTGTTAGCGCATCGTACCAAATTCCATTTTCCGCATATAGTTCGGCTTGCTGCTGAAGTGTAGCCTGAGTGAGGCGATCGCTGAGTGCTTGATCCAGTTGAGTGCGCTGTATCCAGCCTTCTACGTAATTCAGTGTTGGAGTTTGATCGGGTTCACACAACACTCTTACCTTAAAAAACCAGTGATACGATTGATTAATTTCTAATCCGCTTGCTGTAGAAGGAATTTGCACAGACATCACTCCAGATGTTGCTGGCACTGCAATTGGAGTGCGATAAACAAGTTGATCCTGATCGTTTTGCAAGACAAATTCGATTGCACTGATTTGATTTGGAGCATAGGGTACTGAGAACCATAAGCGAGGATAGGCCGTACTAGTTAACCCCCAAACCTGGGTAATCGAGGTCGCATCTGAAGTTGTATCTGATGGTTGCTCTGGCACAGTCTGTTCTGGCACAAGTGCCATCAGCGAAGCACTTCGGTTAGTATTTTCGAGGGGGGTAGCCGTGCATCCACGCGAAGCTCCCTCACCCCGATTTCCCGGTGCACCGCGATCGGGAGGTGGAGGTGGGGTATACGTCATGGCGGTGATAGTGCTGAATGGTATCGGCGCTGCCTGTAGTCTGGCAAATCCGCTAAAGCTGCTGAGTAAGCTTAGAGCCAGCGTCCAGGTTAGGGTATGAGTCCATGCAGATGATTTCAATACACGTTTCATATATCACTCCTAGATGAGTGTTCTATCGATCGAGATCGAGACAATCTCTTAATGTAAACAATCACACTACTGCTAACTAAAGCTAGAGCAGCGGGAACAACGGGTATCCACATACTCCCCTGAATCAGAACCATCAGGCAAACAATCCACAAAATGGCGATCGCTCCTCCAATGGCGATCGCCCCCATGACGGGTCGCCGCACCAGTCGGGTTAGCAAGCCCCCTATCAGTGACCATCCCAATACCCAGAAGGTTTCTTGCCACAGTGCCCACGTCTTTAACAACGGTCTTTCTGCTAAGGCGGCGCTGATGAGTTGGCTGGTCATCTGCGCTTGTAAAATCACACCTGGTATTTTCTGGATTGTGCCTTGATGTGTCCTATAAGGGGTTAATGAGTAATCCTGGAAGCTTTCAGCCGTTGTTCCAATTAGCACCACTCGATCTTTAATCGCATTCGCGGTTACTTGTCCCGACAAGACTTGGCTTAGCGTTACGTGAGGGGCAATCTCATTGGGCGATCGATAGGAACGGTAGTTTAATAAGATTTGGTGTCCCCACGCATCAATCCCTTGATATCCACCCGTGTGAGCATCAATGGGTTGAAAGTGCATTTTGCCAAGCTGCCAGGAGCCATCTGGCGCAAACTGCAATGGTGCGTTTTGAGTTAATGGTTGAGCCGCCAAATAGCGTAGCGCGAGCTGCACACTAAAGGCATAGGACGCAGTGCACGCTGATGAGGGGGGAGGGGTCAACGATAGAAGCTGTCGCCTTACTATATTGTCTGCATCCAGCACGAGATCGCTAAACCCCAGGCGATCGCGTGGAATCTCTGGTGGAGGAGCAACCCCTATGCCGCCCGATTGCGGATCGCTAACTTTGCAGACTGTAATGAGGCGATCGTCTTGCCGCATTTCTGCCGTGAGTGTCTGCATGGTTTGCCCAACTGGATAATCTCGATAAATATCCAATCCAATCACCTGAGGATGATAGGAGTCCAGCGTTTTTAGCAATTTGGCAAAGGATTGATCCGAAAGTGACCCGCGACGCAACTCTTGCGATTGCGCTTGAACATCCTCTTCTGTAATCGTCACCACTAGCAGCCGATTGTCGGGCTTTTCATCCGGACGTAGCTGCAAGAATTGGTCAAATGCCCGAAGCTCCCAGGGTTGCAGGAGTCCCAGATAACGGATGCCCATGATTAGCAAGGCGATCGCCACACTGGTTAGCACGACCGATACGAGTTGAGGACGGGTAAATATAGCCCGCCTGGACATTCGGTGGGTTCCAGTCCTGTTTGTTGTCTGCGCGCCCGTCCAGGTCATTGGAGGTTCAGCCAGGTTTTGAAACATCACAGGTAGCCAGGTGGCACATGGAAACTGGCCCTCTAACCCCTGAAGCCGTTCGCGGGCTTCTCGAACGGCTAAGTAAAGCGGTTCGTCACGGGCAAAGGCTTCCAGGAAATATTTCAAGAATTCCTGAGCAACGCGATCGGGTACTGGTTCGCGCATCACAATCATCTGAGGAATTTGCAAATCAACAAATTCCTGCGCCAGTCCTAGCCCATCACACGAGTTAAAAACTGCTAGCTTCAATCCTCGCATCACCGCTTTTCTTAACGCATATTTCAGTTCATCAATCGTTAAGCGTTCAGTTGGGTTAATGCAAATCTGTCCGCTGGTCTGTGAGCTGGAGCTGTGTCCTGCAAAGAAGAGAATGTCCCAGTTTTGTTCCCACAGTTGGTCGGTCAGGTCTTTTCGGTCTGGCTCCACCAAAAATGTGAGTGCTGCACCAGAAAGTTGTTCCAGAATAGCGCGATCGGTTTGAATATCAATTCCTGTGCTGTCTCCTAACAGGGCTAAAATTTTGACCCGTTGAGTTGAATGAGCAGATGGGGGAACTTGTTCATACGTTGCTGTGCTCAACGCAAATTCTGCATTAGGATAACGCTGGATTAAATCCCAGAGATGCCAGGGAAGTTTCTGGAGCTGTAAATCAGACGTTTGCAGAATCACTCGAATGGGTTCAGCAGGCTGAAGCCGTTCTAACCACTTTTCACGAATTAAGCGGAAGGATTCAGCGTGTAGCCACTGGTTCAGGCGATCGCGCAATTGTTTAGCTATCTGATGACATGCTTCAATGCTTGCAGTAGATGCTGTTGATTTGGGTATCCCAATCGGACGAGCCGACAAATCTAAATTGCGATAAACAGCCTGCCAGCGATCGAAGAGTAGAGGCAGTTCAAGGTCGGGAGGCAGTTCACCCATTACTTCACTAAAGGGGCGGGTGTTTTCCAAGCTAATCTGGAGCGTGACCGGAAATCCTTTGGCAAAACTTCCGGCCCCAAACTTCAAAATGACTAGCTTACCCACAGTGAGTTCTCCAACAGTAGAGATTGAACGGTTTCACTGCCCGGAGTTACCGCTGTTCAGGCGGTATTGATTTAATTTGGGCAGCGAATAACGCATGAGTGCCTGGATCAACGGGTCGATGCTTAACGTTGGTACTTGCTGGATCATGGCCAAGATAGTTATCGCCTTTCCAGTTCTTTGATGGTCTGATGGGTCTAGGTACAAATCCACCACCGCAGTTTGGACAGACATTGCTCAAAATGGTGTCAACACAATCAGCACAGAATGTACACTCATAGCTACAGATGCGTGCCTCAAGTGAGTTGGGCGGCAATGCCTTGTTGCAGTGTTCACATGTGGGTCTGAGTTCAAGCATAGTATGGTCCTTTCTGTGATGTAGAGCATCATCACTACCAAAGCCCTATAAAGCAACGCTAGCTCAAGGTTTGATGTTTTGGTTTAGATGGAAGATGTTTTCAGGATCGTACCGCTTTTTGATCTGTACCAGGCGATCGTAGTTAGACCCATAAGCCGCTGCAACGCGATCGCCCTCCTCTCCGGTCATGAAGTTTACATAGGCACCCGCCGATGCATACGGAGCCGACGCTCGGAAAAACTCACGCGCCCACGCAATACACCTCTCATCATCTGCTGCATCATCCCACCGTCCATGCACGTTAAGCACAAACTTCGCATCTCGATGATAATATGCGGTCGCATCTGCTGGAACCCGGTTAGGTGCTCCTGCCATGAATCCGATGAAGATTTCGCACTGCGGTGAGGGCAGTTTTCCTGCAAAGTCTGCGATCGCATCCAGTGCGCCATCCTGTAACTCTGTGAAATTATGAGATTTCCAGTAGTTTCTCGCGCCGCGTGTCATCAGGGGATCAAACGCTTGCTGCCAGGCTACATAGGGCTGAATTCCGATGTGTTCGCCACAAACATCGCCAAAACTGCGGAGCGGTTCAATCAGCTTTTTTCCCTCAACAGCATCGCTCGCATAAAAGACAGCCAGCACAACCACCTCTTTGCCATGTATCTCCATCGGCAAAAACGGTAGCGGTGGAGCCTTACGGAGTACGACCCACACATTAAGATCTTCAGGAGCCGATTCGGCAAATTCGCGATATTGGGTTAGCACCTGATGAGCTTGGCTAAAGGGAAAAACAATCAACCCCGCTAATACCTCAGGGCCGACAGGATGAAGCTCAAATTCAAATTCAGTAACGACACCAAAATTACCGCCGCCGCCCCGAATGGCCCAGAAAAGGTCAGCATTTTCGGTTGCGCTGGCTCGGATCTGATTTCCATCTGCTGTGACGACCTGAGCAGAGACGAGATTGTCAATTGTCATGCCGTACTTTCGCGTTAGCCAACCGAAACCGCCACCTAACGTCAGACCTGCTATACCCGTCGTTGAATTAATTCCCACTGGAGTTGCTAACCCGTGCGCCTGTGCTACTTTATCAAAATCTTCCAGCGTGGCACCCGGTTCGACATATGCACGTTTCTTCTGAGCATCAACGCGGACAGCCTTCATGGTTGAAAGATCAATCATCACGCCATGATCACACGCCGCGTTTCCTGCAATATTGTGGCCACCACCTCTGATTGATAGTTCCAATCCATTCTCACGGGCAAATTTGATGGCATGGGAAACGTCATTGCTGTTTCGACATTGCACAATAATGGCAGGACGTCGATCGATCATGGCATTCCATAGTTCGCGAACTTTGTCATAATTCAAATCATCAGGAAGTACGACATGCCCCTTCACATTGGTCTTCAGATTGGTAATGGTTTCATTCAACACTGTTGCCATGATAGTTCTCCCTTGTTAATTTCTCCTCGTTCTCTTGCTCTTTACCGTTGCTTTTGTAAACTATGCAAATTTGAGAGCACATTTTTTGGTATGCGATCGCTCGCACACCGTTAATAGACGAGCGATCGCAAATATAGCAATCTAAAATGGGTTTTGAGAGGTACGCCCCTCCTGCGTTTACCTCTCATAATCCAGCCCTCTTACAACTGATTTAGGCAACTGATTTAGGACTACGATATTATTAACTTGGCAACTAAATACCTTGCATCAATTAAAGAGGGTGCGTTGTGTGGTGCGCGAAGCGCACTACACAACGCACCCTCTTTAATTGCCGGGTTAATAAATTAGACGTTAAAAACAGAAATGTTCTGGTTTGTCATGGCTAATCCTGCTGACAGCTTAGCAAACTGGATTTGAGCCAATCCACCGATGCCATCGCTGTCGAAGTACAATGCTCCAGTAGATTTGTTGTAGATGAAGCGATCGCTACTATCCTTAGCGCTTGAGCCAATCCGAAATTGATCGGCTTTGAGAATGCCATCTGTCAATCCACCCGAAAAGCCAGGCGTGTTAACACCAATCACGTCATCGGTAACCTTAAAATCCTTAATCGTATCGATTCCCTCTAGTGGATTGTCGAAAAATAAGGTATCTTTTCCCGAACCGCCTATTAGGGTATCACGCCCTGCGCCACCATACAAAAAGTCATTTCCCTTCCCACCGAGCAGCGTATCGTTGCCCGCGTTGCCGTACAGCGTGTCATTGCCTGAACCACCATCCAGCCTATCGTTGCCGTCTCCTCCCTCAATCAGGTCATTACCCTCTAAACCAGAGAGGACGTTGTTGAATTCGTTGCCAACGATATGATTGCTAAGGCTGTTTCCCGTGCCCTTCAAAACAGTGCTGCCGCTTAAGAGGGTCAAATCTTCTACGTTAGCGGTGAGAGTGTAATTGTCAACAAACGAGAAAACTTTGTCGCTACCTTCCGATACCCGTTCAACCACGGTGTCTCCAAGGCTACCTACAAAGTAAACATCATTTCCGAGACCACCATCCATAACGTCATTGCCTGAGTCACCATAAAGCGCATCATCACCTTCCATTCCGAAAAGTTGGTCATCTCCATCTCTACCCGAAATCGAATCATTGCCACCGCCACCCGAGAGGATGTTGTTGGCATTGTTCCCCTCCATGACGTTGCTTAAGTCGTTACCCATACCGTTGATGCTTAAGTCGGGAAACCCGCTAATGGTTGCAGAGCCAGCCAGGGTCAGGTTTTCAACATTTTCTGTCAAGGTATAGCTGATGGTAGACAATACCGTATCATCCCCCTGAAAAGCATCTTCAATCACGAGGTCGGCAGCATTCTCGACTAGGTAGAAGTCGTTACCGCTCCCCCCGCTCAATCGGTCTGCGCCAGATCCACCATTCAGGAAGTCGTTGCCATCTTCACCGTCAACGCGATCGTTGCCGTCTCCACCAAAGAGCGTGTCGTCTCCCTTTCCCCCAAACAGGGTATCATTGCCGCCACCTTGGCCCTCAAAACTGTCGCCATAAATTACATCGTTACCATAGCCACCCGAGAGAACGTCGTTGCTGGCCTCACCTCGTTTTGTATCCCCGAAAAGGTGATCGTCGTCTGTGAAACCTGCGACAGGATCTTCTGGGCCGCCGATAATAATGTCATCCCCTAATCCACCTGTCAGTTCATCGTTTCCCAGCAATCCCTGCATCAAATCTCCATCAGGAGTGCCTTCTCGTGAGTCTGAACCATCTGTGCCAATAATTCTAGCCATTTTAAATTCTCCAAAAATAGTGTGAGTAAGTTGTCGCTTAGATGTTTTTTTGTTTGCAGGAACGAATCCTGGGCAAGTCATTAACTTGACCAGAGTTCGATTCAGTAACCATTTTGAAAATTAGAAATAGGAGTTCTACCCACCGTGCAGGAGTTGCACTTGCTGCACGGCAGGCGTCTCCTATAGCTGTGCGATCGCTTCGTCAGTCCCTTCTTGTAGGATGTAGCGAGAGAGCTATGACGAACTTAAGCGCTGGCAATGAGGAAGCTTGTTCTGGATAGATTATCAGGAGAACCCGTCAGCGTGGCAAACTGGCCGCCTGTGCCAAATCCGCTCGACGATCCGTTTTGATTGTAAAACAAGTGTCCATTAGCCGAGTTGTAAACAACCTTGGCACCCTTCGTGGCAGCCGCACTATCGCTCGTAACGATCGCAAATTCTGATGAGAGTAGATTCCCGCCGACTGCACTTTGAAGTGCAGAGAAGCTAGCTCGTCCCAAAACAATTTTGTCAGTGCCAACGATAAAGTCCGTAATCGTATCTGTATTTGCACTGCCAAAGGGAGAGCCATTCGAGTTGCCAAATTTGAATTTGTCATTCCCAGTGCCGCCTGTTAACCTGTCATTTCCAGCACCACCCTCTAGAAAGTCGTTAAATTTGCCGCCCGTGAGAGTATCGTTGCCGCCACCACCATACAGTAGAGAGAAGACATTGGGATCGGCAGTCAGCGTGTTGTTGGCTCCATCTCCAGTATGGACATTAAAGAATCCATCTGCAAAGTTGATGCGCTCAATGCCAGTCAGCAGGTCTTTCCCTTCACCACCCGTAATCTGAACCGCTCCGTTTTTGACAAAAGAGGCATCATAGGTGGTAAATGAATTGTCGTAAAGGGCAGTATCAAAGCCAATACCACCGCCGATCGCATCGTTACCATTACCACCAAAAATTGTATCGTTACCACTATCACCACTCAGGCTATCGTTGCCATCTTCCCCCTCAATAAAGTCATCGCCGCCTTCACCAAAGATAGTGTCGTTGCCACGCCCCCCAAAGAGGCTGTCATTACCACCTATTAGATCTCCTGTATCTTGAAAACTGTCGCCATAAATCTCGTCGTTACCGTAACCGCCAGAGATACTGTCCTTACTGAAATCCCCAGGTCTTGCATCACCAATCAGACGATCGTCATCACTGAAACCCGCGACCGGATCTTCTGGCCCACCGATAATAATGTCATCTCCTTCCCTACCGTTGATTTCGTCATTTCCCAGGAATCCTTGAATCAAATCTCCATCAGGGCTGCCGTCTATAGTGTTTCCAAGATCTGTACCATTAATTCTAGCCATTTTAAGTTCTCCAAAAATGATGTGAATTTGTTGTCAGCCATTACTGTGAGTCTGTTGTCAATCAGATTTTGGGTTGCGTTGCAAAATCTGTTGGAGGGGCGAACAACGGACTGATCTGAACCTTTCATCTCCTCTTTACCGAGACCTTTGAACTTTATGCAGGGGTAGAGCGGGAAATTTTTAAATGGCGATCGCTTATCCCAAAAGTGGTTTTAGATTGTGCGGGATTAGCCTGCCTAACCCAGAATCATTGCCTCAATATCACGACTAAACCGGAATAAGATGCTGCTGATTTGAAGTATGCATTTGGATATGAGTGATGTTTGGCGTTCGATACTCTCAACCAGATTCATATCCGATGGAACGTAAATTTAATAAAACCCAAAATTTAATTTTTGAAAGTGCGGCTGAGCCGCACTTTCAAAAATTAAAAATCCAGTTTTAATTAACCCATGATCCGATACAGCGATGCGTTGGAGACAAGACAAGCAGCTGTCTTACAATTAAATAACTTGCAAAGCTATTTAGCCATTCCATCTGATTAGGTAAACCTATGCGAACCCGTCAGGGGCTGCTTGAAATTTTTTCTACGTTTCTGCAATTTGAAGCAGATGACTTTAGCGATTGGGTCATTGATCCCAAATTACAGCGCAGTATGCAAACGTGCCTGAATCAGTTTCCGCAAGAAGCATCAGAACTCTTTTGGGCACTGTATTGGCATCGTGTTTGGCAGGCTCAAGCGAATACACTAGCAGCCGCCCATATTACAGCGTATCTTCAGGAAGTCTGTTACTGGACGGCCCGCAAGCTTGCGATAAAATTAACTGGCAATCACTCGATCGCTGACTTTTTTCAGACGGCGATCGCTCGGATTGACAAAGTTCTCAAACACTATAACCCTCAATTCAACTCCAGTTTAAAGAGCTATGCAGAATTGGTGCTAAGTGGGGTGATTAAAAATCAGGTTGAGAAACAGCATGAAGCAGAGGTTTGTACGGATTGGGCCTTGCTTCATAGAACGAGCCATAAACGATTAGTAGAAGCGCTACAGTTTTCTGGAGAAAGTCAGGACGCGATCGCACGCTATGTTTTAGTCTGGACTTGTTTTAAGCAACTGTATGCGCCTGGTGCTGCTCAAACAGCCCATCGTTTAGGAAAACCACCGGATGAGACATGGCAAGCGATCGCTCAGGTCTACAATGCTGAACGGCTGAGTCAATTGGGTTCTACTCAACCCTGTAGTTCACAAATGCTAGAAAAATGGCTGCTAACCTGTGCTAAAGCCATTCGGTTGTTTTTATATCCTGGAAAGATTTCTATTCACACGCCTATCTCTGGGCAAGAAACAGGTGAACTGCTTGATTATGTACCTGGAAGCGTTCAAGAATCGTTATTAGCAGAGGCGATCGCCAAAGAAGAGACAGAATTTCGCGAGACTCAGAGCATTCAGATCAACGAAATTCTAACGACGGCAGTGACACAGTTGGATGCTGAATCTCAAAACCTCCTAAACCTTTATTACCAACAGCGCTTAACTCAACAGCAGATTGCTCAACAGTTAGGCGTGAAACAATACACGGTTTCTCGACAACTCCATCGTCTTCGCAAAACTTTATTGCTAACACTAGCTGAATGGAGCCGACAGACCCTGCATATTCCCTTAACCTCTCCGGTATTGGACAGCATGAGTAGCGCATTGGAGGAATGGCTGACCGCTCACTATTGTCTACCAACTGTAGGTGTAACGGGAGTTTAAAGATGTTTTCTGATGCAATACCCTTTCCTTGGATGACGGATCGGCTTTATCTGGAAATTCCAGAGGTTGCTCTAGAACAACCCAATCAAGCTTTCTCTACGCCAGGAGCAACCTGGCAAGCTCATCTCAATCAAATGAGCTTGGCAGCCGTCCTTCCTTGGCTGCAAGAAGAACGCCCTGCCAGAGTTTGGCCGTCTGTAGCCGCGCTACCTAGTTTTTGGGAAGTCGTCAATGGTACAGCAATCGAGTGTGGCGATCGCCGATTCGTTTTAATTCCAACCACTGCGATTGACCTGAGAGAACTGCGAGTTCCGCAAGAGTGGGTTGATATTCCCAGTTGGAGTGCAGACTATTATCTGGCCGTTCAAGTAAACTCTAATTCGGGTTGGGTATCCATCTGGGGTTATGCAACACACTATCAATTAAAAGCCAAAGGTACGTATCACGACAGCGATCGCACCTACAGCCTTGATGAAGATGATTTGATTCAAAATTTAAACGTGCTTTGGGTTGCTCATCAGCTTTGCCCAGATGAAGTTTTGCGATCAGAAACGGTGTCCATTCCAAATCTGCCACTTTCTCAGGCGGAAAACTTGCTACAGCGCCTTGGCACCCCAACCGTTATCTTTCCTCGTTTGGCCATTCCCTTCCAACGTTGGGCCGCACTGCTCGAACATGGAGGCTGGCGGCAGCGTCTCTACGAACAACGACAAGGCTTATCTAATTCGGGTTCAGTTCTGCAATGGTTACAGATGGGGCTATCGGACATAGCCACACAACTGGGCTGGACTCTGCGTACATCACCTGTCGCACAGGGAATGCGAAGCCGAGCAGATCAAACCAATAGCTTATCGCGACCGTTAGTCATTGCAGGTCATCAGTATGAGTTGCAGGTGTTTCCGAAGGGCAATCTAGAAGAGCACATCTGGCGATTTCAGTTACGCTCACTGGATGGCGATCGCCAAATTCCGGCTGGTTTCACGTTGAGGCTGTTAACTGAAGATTTACAGCCTTTTGAGCATAACGAAGATAGAGCGATCAAAGCGGTTAATCAGCTTTATGTGGATGTCATTTTAGAACCAGAAGAAAGACTGGTATGGGAAGTTGAGCCAACTCCAGAAGGATACGAGCGAGAGATCTTAACTTTTTAAGCTGTGCCGTAATAGAACAAGCAGCAGTTGAGGTGTATTTGAAAGCGATCGATGAGGATCTGATGCAAAATGAGACTTATGCGTCAGGTAGATCGCAAAGTTGAGGCACCTGTTTATGGCGCTGTTGACCTTTTTGACCCCCGAAAGGTTTCAATTGTCTTATACCTCTACAAGCAGGCATCTCGTCAGACGACTGGTGCAACTGTTTCGGTTCGTTCCAATGACTTGCTTGAACGCTGGGGGCTACACACGCACAAAGGATGGCGGGTTTGCCTCTAAGCTGCGATCGCAACTCAATCGTCTGGTAGCTCTACATCGTACTGAATTGGTTTTTGCTCAATCACTGCGGAAAGGCAACAATGTGGGGGCTAAGGGGCTTTTTTGCCTCTTTTTTGCACAATAGGGCGATCGCGCACCTACGATCTCAGCAGAGAATGCATTAGCATTGCGCTTTCAAGATAAAGACGAACTGCAAACTTTCCTTTACTTTGTTTAAGGAGAAATGATTATTTGGAAATATGCCAGATAATCTGGGAAACAGGTTTCCACTGTGACTATGACGTTAACTATAGACTACCTTTAGTCTAAATGCTCGAAGTAGTCAATGTGAATCTTAAAGCCGTCAATTCCTTCTAAACAGTGGAGTAAGGGAAAACATCATGGCCCTCAATTCAGATTTGCCCAGTTATGAAGAAATCTTTGGAGCCTTGAACTTCAAAAAAGGAGATGAAGCTCGGTCTGTATTGTCTCCTGCGGCCTATCTCGCTGATTTACTCCAACTATTAGAGGATAACCTTCCAACTAATGACAGCTCTCAGACAAAAGGGCTAGATCAGAGACGAGCTGATATTCAAAACTTACTCCTGAATAATGAAAACACCTATACATCTATTCCTTATCTCAATGTTGTTAACGATATTCTAGAACAGAAAATAGAGGATGATGCTTACACTACCCTCAAAAGTAAAACATATCCATTTAATTTGCCCTTCAACTTTGAGAATGAAAGAATTAAGAAATTTCTGCACTATTTAAACGTTTCTTCTGAAGAACTCTATAAACTATTTAGTCTTGAAGTTGAACCTGACTTGATTGGTAGAGAATATTTAGAGCTTTCAATCGAGGAATGTAATTGTATTACACAAAGTGCTACTCCACAAGCACTTTTAGATTATTTTAGTGTTACCCAATTTCCTGAATCGTTCAAGGTTTCCAATTTTCTGAAAGCAACTCGGCTTTCAGGTACAGAATTAAGAGAGCTACTCTACCAGAATCTCAGTGAGACAGCTAAAGAGTTAGATAAGCCTGCTACAGCTACTACTGAAACAAATAAGGCATCTGATTTCTTTATCAATCGTGACTTAGATGGCTATGCCACACTGAATGATGCGGAAGACGCTATTATCTGGAATGACTCGAATCAAACGGTTTCATCAATCCCAAATGAATGGTTTGATCGCGTCCAGCGATTGATCCGACTCCAGCAAAAGACAAAACTTTCCTTCACAGAATTAGATTTCATTCTGCACACCTGTCGTCAGTACCGCCAAAATCATTTAGATGAACAGACCGTTCAAATGATGGCAGTCATTAAACAACTGCGCGATCGCTACGATATTGCAATTGATGTCGTCTGTAGTTTCTTCAGTCCGCTCAATGTGCTAGGAATCGGTAATGATTCGGAACCTCAGGATTTGTTTAATCGAGTTTTTAATGTCAAGTTTGCCGCACTCGATCAAACGTATATTCGCAGTCCCTATTTTATCCCGCAGCACTATTCTGAATATACACCACTCACTTGTGTAGGTGACATCTTATCTCTAAACAATAAAGGGTATCGCACGCGGGTGTGTCAAGCACTGAATATGAGCGATACCCAGCTTACTACTATTGTTAATCAATTTAGAGAACATGCCAAACTAGCAGGAGCAGAACCTTCACTTTTAGACAGTCAGACAGAGATTGGTTTATCTGCTCTATCGTTACTCTTCCGGCTCAGTCAACTGACCGAGATACTAGATCTCTCCTATGAAGACCTTTTTAACCTGTTCGATATTCTAGGAAAAGATCCTACCATTCGAACATACAGTAATTTTAATCTTCTCATTCCTACTGCATCCCAGGAGCAGGATTGCTACAAAATTATTGCTGGAAATGATGTCCAGGCATCAATGTGGTTAGTACAAATTTTATGTGCAATTTCCAAATGGCTCCAGGCTCATGATTTAGCATCTGGAGAACTGAAAGAATGGTTAACAGGCATCTCCAGCGAGACGCAGACGAAAGCAAATCAACAGCAAAAGATTGATTTTCTCAACAATCTTTATCAACAGTTTAAGCCTGTAATGTTCCATGCGAGTATCTTTGAAACGGAGACATTGGATAGCCGCACAGCTCGAATTGTTTATGAAACCTTTGTTGAAAAAAACAGCGGTCTTGTAGCTAGCCGCGATCGCCGCTTAGTTCAGTATGATGCTGAATTAACCGATAAAGCCGCCTATCGAGCGTTAACTCGACTTCAACAGATTCACTCTGAAGATTTTATCGGGCTAGGGCTAGAATCCAAGATGCTCGATAAGATCTTCAACAACTTAATTCTTAAAGGTTATATCAATTCAGACGGAATGCTCTTGGAAGACTATCTCCCTGTGAAGGCAGAGCACTTTCAATTGGAGACTGATTTCAGCGCCCATCGAGAAGACCTGTTCATGATTTTCCATGATCTGCTGATGGAGATAATGGAGACCGAGAACAATGAAATGGACAGTGATCAAGATGGTGAAATGACTGATGATCAGGTGGCTGATGATCAGCCCATCAACACGCTTCAAATGCAAGCGCGATCGCTGGAACTCTCTGTTTATCCGTCTGATCTGGAAATACTAACTGATCTGTCAGAACTAGAGCGTGGTGAACTCTACGACAACTTGATTTTTAACGGTTATGTCGATGAAGAGGGCACTGTTCTTCAAATTGAGTTCTTTGCTACAGAAGATAATGTTGACGAGTTTAAGGTCACTACGGGGTTAGCCACTAATGGCCAGCAGATCTTTAATCTTCTCCTCTCTCGCATTCAACAGTTCAATCAAGCCGAGTTAAAGCTGGACAAAGAGATTTTCTCTAGCTTGCCACTCAAGACATTTGAGATTGACAATCTAATTGAAAATTTAAAGTTTAATGAGTATATCAATTCAGATAATTTGCTGTTGAATAAGAGCACGCTACTGACGACTACCCCGAAAACATTTAATCTGGCGATCGCCTTCTATCCCTATCGTCATCAAATCCTTAAGGCGATCCAGGAGATGATCCGCGAATTTAAATCGAGCTTTTATACCCTCAACAAAGATCTCTTTGGCGAAATCGCGGATGAAATTGTAGCACATCAGATTTATCAGCAGCTAAACTCTGATTATTTACAACCGGATGATCCTTATCGTCACAGTTCTCATCAAGGGCAGCTTACGGAAGACTCGGAAATATTCTTTCTTGATTCAGATAACTTAGAACAGTTCACGCTCAGTTCTTACTTCACTGCAAATGATACGGAGATTATCTTTAATAGAATTCAGACTATCATCACCACCGCGAAAAAGTATCAGTTTACGTCTCAAGCTCTAGAAGAACTGAATTTTGATTGGGAAGAGCAAGACGAATTGCTAGAAGTTCTCGAATCGGCAGGCTATTTATCCGATCGCACTAAGCTTGTTTGGGAAAATGTCAGTTACTTCCTGACTGTAGATAATGCGCTTGAGTTTACGATTAGCAAGTTTGAAGATTACAACAAAGATATTTTCTTTGCACTTCATACGATCGCTAAAATAATTGATGCCGATGTACGAGAAATCACGACTCAATTCCAAACATTAGCCGAGGCGCAGTCTAACGTCCTGTTTGAAGTTTTACAGGATCACTTCGGTACTGACATAGATATTCTTCAAACCATTTGCCAGCAGGTATTACAACATCCACCCAGCATGGTTGAAGAATTTTTGGTGCCGACTCTAGCCGTAGTAAACAGCTATGACAGGATTTCGGTTGAGCCAGACAACAACAAATTCAATTTTGCCTATCGCCGGATCAAACAATTTGCAGCGATCGCATCTAAATTAGGTTTGAATCAGATTGAAACGGTGATTATCTGGCAGGATCAAGATTTAGCAGAAAAATTCCCAGAGAAATTAGCTCTGCCTCCAGGTGTCGATCGCTTCGATGCTCTACTCAACGACGGCAACGGTGTGATCTATCTATTTACGGGCAATCAGTATTGGCGGTATTCATCGGCAAACTACAATCTTTTACCTCCAGAGGGGCAACCTCTAGCTATTCCGAGAGCGCAATCTCTAACTACTCTGTCAGATCTATTTGAGGGATTGACCCAGGTTGAAGCGGCGTTTACAGATGCCGATGGTAGCTTAGTTTTGATGGCTCAAGGCATCACCTATCGTAAAGCTAAGGGGAGCGATCGCTGGGTGCGGCAATCCAAAGTTTGGGGCAAGGTTGTCAATAATTTCCAAGATCCCCAGCGAGTCGATGCAGCCTTCCAGGATCAAGAGAGACGAACGTATCTGTTCTCCGGCGATCAATATATTCGCTACTCTGGCGATACCTATGACTATGTTGACGAAGGCTATCCTCTCAAGATTGAACGCCACTGGAAACAGGATGCCTTAACGGTTGAATTACCCAACGCGTTTCAAACCTCAATTGATGCGGCCTTCCAGGATATCAATGGCAAGACGTATCTGTTCAAAGACCATTACTACATCTGTCTGGAGTCATCCGAATCCGAAAAGCGAATCAATCAAACCTGGGGCAAAGTTCGCAACAATTTTGACCTGCCTGGGAAAGTTGATGCCGCTTATGTTGATGGTCATGACGTGTTCATCTTCTCCGGTGACCAGGTGGTGGTGTATCAGGACAGTCTCGAACAGCCCCAGGTGACGGTTAAAGAGGGATTCCCCAAGCGATTGAGGAATCAGTATCTCAATCTTCCAGCAGAATTTGTCGATGGCGTGGAAGCCGCGTTTAAGGGGGCCGATGGATGCGTGTATTTGTTTAAGGCGGGAAATGTCCTGCAATTTTCTCCAGACCTGCTCACCTCTGTTGAGAAACCAATCCGGGAACTGTGGGGGCGAGTCCGCAATACAATCCTGCAAAGCGGTCAGGTAGATGCAGCCTTTGTGGGACTGGATGGCAAAACCTATCTGTTTAGCGGCGATCAGTATGTGCGCTACTCGGAAGCAGAATATGCCCATGTCGATGGAGGATTTCCACGCACGATCGACCAGGATTGGGGTGGATTAACTCGCGTTCAAGCGGCCTTCGTGCTCGACGGTAAGACCTATTTATTTGGCACGGGAAACAGTAGCGATCGCACTGTTTACGTTCGATATTCGACGCATGACTACACTACAGCGGACGCAGGCTATCCCAAACCACCCAACGACAACTGGTGGAATCTGCCCGTCAGTTTGGTGGCAGAAGGTGCAGATTTTGAAACCATCGATACTGTGTTTAACGCACCGGATGACAAAATTTATCTCTTCTCTGGGGACAAATTCATTTACTTTGATCAGCAGCAACGGTGGTGGTCTGAGCCACAAAATCTAGCAAGGCAGTGGAGCCTACCGTTTAAAGTACAGCGGGTAGATGCAGCCTTTATGGGTAAGGATGGCAAAACCTATCTGTTTTCAGGAACGGAATTCGCTAAATATTCCGGACAAGATTACAGCCGAGCTGACGATCGCTACCCCAACATCACCAATCGGCATTGGGGGCATGTCGCTAATAATATCGCGAAGACGGGTCGAGTTGATGCAGCGTTGGTGGTCGAATCTCATGAGACGATCGCAGGTCAGGATCAGATGACGGTATACACTTATCTGTTTTCGGGCAACCAATATA
>DATNPS010000183.1:0-9664 GCA_036703095.1 Crinalium sp.
TCATCTCGTTGACTGCTCAGCCTGTTGCGTTTCGGGTCTTCTCCTTCTCTTGTTTTGATAAACCGATTTACAGATTCTGTGTCAACCGTTCTCTGTGAAGTCGTTGTAATTTGTTAATGTGTCACTCGTCATTGGTCATTCGTCATTCGTAACGATCACGTCCGAATAACCAATCGTCCAAATAACCAATGACCAATGACGACTGGTGATTAGCAAACTCGACTGCACCTCACTGAGAGTAGCGTACAGAACTTGTAGAGACGACTTTTATACAACTTCATTGGAGGTTCAGTAACATGTTTGGTCAAACCGCAGTTGGTAGTGCTGCTAACACAGCTTCAGGAAGCCGGATGTTTCGTTATGAAGTCGTAGGACTGCGTCAAAATTCTGAAACAGACAAAAACAATTACAACATTCGCAACAGCGGCAGTGTGTTCATCACGGTGCCCTACACCCGCATGAATGAAGAGATGCAGCGGATTGCTCGTCTGGGCGGCAAGATCGTTAAGATCGAATCCCTGACTAATGCTTAATGCAGTTGCTTTGGTGGTTGTCTAAACGCCTATCCGAAGACCTCGGTTCGTAGGGTGGGCATTGCCCACCCTACCTGCAATGCTTGATTGCAATCCCATTGGTGTTTAGGATTCTGTTTCGCTGAATTTGCTCATGTTTGAACCTGGTTCTGAGCCAACGTCTGATCTAGCTCCACCGTCAGAGCCGTCTGAAGGCGGCATGTTAACGGTCGAGCAGGCGATCGCCAATTTAACCCATCCCGATTTGGGCCTGCGCTATTACGCGGCCTGGTGGCTGGGTAAATTTCGTGTGGATGAGCCTGCGGCGGTAGACGCGCTAATTCTGGCGTTGGAGGACGAGTCGGATCGGACTGAACTGGGTGGCTATCCGCTGCGTCGCAACGCGGCACGGGCATTGGGAAAACTGGGCGATCGCCGTGCGGTGCCTGGTTTAATTCAATGTCTGGCCTGTGACGATTTCTACGTCCGAGAAGCGGCAGCGCAGTCGCTGGGGATGTTGGGAGATACCTCTGGCATTCCGGCTCTGCTGCCTCTGCTCGAAGGAGGGGTGGCGGCGGCTCAGCGAGTTCCCGGTCGGCCTCATTTGACGCAGCCTTACGAGGCTGTGGTTGAGGCGTTGGGGCTGTTAGCGCCGGGTACGACCTGGGCAGATGAAGCGATCGCAAAAATTCAGCCGTTTTTAGAGCATTCTGTGCAGCGGTTGCAATATGCCACCTCGCGGGCGATGTATCAGCTTACCGGAGAGACTGTCTACGGTGAGCGTTTGGTGCAAGCATTGCGGGGGCAAGATGTTTCCTTGCGTCGGGTTGCATTATCCGATTTGGGAGCGGTGGGCTACTTTCCAGCGGCTGAGGCGATCGCGTCGGCAGCGGCGGAGAATAGCTTTAAGCTGTTTTCCCTGAAGGGCATCTTGCAGCGACAGGTGACGCCATCGGATACACATCCCTCTGAGCAGGCAATTCAGGTTATGACCTTAATGGATTCACTGCTGTAGGGGTGTGATCATCGCGATTCACGTCTGATTGTTTTGTCTCGTTTTTGGGTTGTCTTGTGACCGATACTCCATCGTTGCAAACGTTGATTGATGCCATCGAGCAGGCTGATTCTCCTGAACGCCTGATCGCGGCGGTGCAAGCTTTAGCGGCTGCCCGCCTAGAAGATGGAATTCCAACTCTGATCAAGGCGTTGGGCTATAACAATCCCGGTGCTGCCATGGTGGCGGTGAGAGGGCTGGTGCAAATGGGAGAGGTGGCGGTATTGCCGCTGCTGAACCTGATGGATGACTACAACTACGGGGCACGGGCATATGCCATTCGGGCACTGGCGGCGATCGCTGACCCACGGGCGCTAGATGTGCTGCTGGTGACGGCTGAAACGGATTTTGCACCGAGTGTGCGGCGAGCCGCCACGAAAGGGCTAGGGCTATTGCGCTGGTTTCAACTGCCGTCTGATCAGGTGGCGATCGCTCAAGACAAAGTGCTCAAAAGCCTGTTCACCATTGCTCAGGATGAAGATTGGTCACTGCGCTACTCTGCCATTGTAGGTTTACAGGCATTGGCGTCTGCCGCTCAATCTTTGCACTCGACCATCACAGCCCGATTACAGCAGATAGTCGATACCGAAACGGATTTGGCGGTGCGAAGCAGGGCATTGTGGGCGATCGCAACATTGGGTGATCAATCCAACCCCGGTGATCCTCTGCGCGTTCCATGTTCAAGCACAACCGCCAGCTAAGCGCTTGCATACCATCACATTGCATTTTTACCTCCACTCCTAAATCAACATAGGTAAGCGTTACACATGTCGATTCCACTTCTTGAAGTTAAACCCAAAACTCAGAACCAGCGCGTCGATGGTTATGACGTGCTCGATGAAGATGATCCTCAGATTTATCGGTTATCCAACGCGGTTTCTGATGGCGATGTCTCTGAGTTGATCTGGGCCGCCTATCGTCAGATTTTTAGTGAGCATTTAATTCTGGAAAGCTATCGTCAGCCTTTCCTGGAGTCGCAGTTGCGGAATCGGGCTATCTCAGTGCGGGACTTTGTTCGGGGTCTTGGCAAGTCTGAAACCTATCGACAGTTATTGTGGGATACCAACTCCAACTATCGCTTTGTTGACATCACCTTCAAGCGCTTCTTGGGCCGCTCTACCTACAGCAAAGATGAGCAAATTGCCTGGTCGATCATCATTGCGACGAAGGGCTTAAATGGCTTCATCGATGCAGTGGTAGACGGTGAGGAATTTAGCCAAAACTTTGGTGATGACATCGTACCCTATCAGCGTCGTCGCTTGGAAGGTCGCCCCTTTAACCTGGTGAACCCTCGCTATGGCGACTACTGGCGCAATCGGCTATTTGAGAGAGGACTTGCAACCACCTCTTACTATCAGGTTCGTCAATACCAGGCGGGTGATCTCGACAAGAAATACATCCGGCAGGCCGTTCCCGCGTCATTCTTTAACATGGCGAAGGGCATTTTAATTCCTCAAGTGAACTATCAGCGGGATGTGGCCAGGGCCACGTCTGGCGCGATCAAAGTGCCAGATAGCTCTCGCGAGGTGACAACACCTGTGCCGTCTGTCAAGCGCACGAACGTGAAGCTGCCTTACAGCTACATTCCACCTCTGTCATAGGATTAGAGCGCTGTGAGTCTTGAGTGGTGAGATGGGTCGGTTGTACTGAAATGGCTGGCCTGTAGCGATGGTAGGGCGATCGCCCCATCTCACCATTCCCCTGTTCCCCACGTAACCCTTTCCAAACCACTATGACTATTCCTTTACTGCAATATCAGCCCAGCAGCCAAAACCAGCGGGTTGCTGGCTATGAGGTTCCCAACGAAGACACACCTTACATCTACCGACTAGAAAACAGTGTGGATTCCAGCGATATCGAAGCCTTAATTTGGGCGGCGTATCGTCAGGTGTTTAGCGAGCATGTGATTTTGCAAAGCAGCCGCCAAATCAACCTGGAATCTCAGCTCAAGAATCGTTCGATCACCGTGCGTGATTTCGTTCGCGGTCTGGCAAAATCTCCGGTGTATCGTTCACTGGTGGTTGAAACCAATTCTAATTATCGGGTGGTTGAGCTAACGCTGAAGCGTTTGCTGGGTCGTGCACCTTACAACAAAGACGAGGAAATTGCCTGGTCGATTAAGATTGCAACGCTCGGCTTTGATAACTTTGTGGATGCGCTTCTAGATAGTGAAGAGTACAGCACCAACTTTGGTGATAACACCGTACCGTATCAGCGTCGCCGCTATAAGGATCGGCCTTTCAACCTGGTGACTCCTCGCTACAGCGACTACTGGCGCAATCAGCTAGAGTCTCAGCGCTATAAGTGGGGCGATATTAACAACTTCCTGGACATGGCGCGCTCTATCCAGATCACGCCCAACAAGGTGGCTCCGGTGCAAACCGCCAACATCAAGATTCCTGACACCACACGGAGTACTCCTCCTCAGGGTGTTCCGGCGTCGATCAGCACCAGTGCAAGTTTTCCACTCCGCTAGATGCCGTTGTTTATCTAGCATTGAGGGATCATTCACGCGATAATGAGCCTGAGGAGTGATCATTCATATCCAAACGGTTCTTCGGGTTGAATCATCGCTTCAACGATAAAGCTGCAATCGCTTGTCGTTGTACAGCAAAAAAATTGCACATTACAACGTTTCACACATTCCACATAAACAAGGGAGACTAATAGCATGGCGTTGCCGTTGCTGGATTATAAACCAACAACTCAAAATCACCGGGTCGCTAGCTTTGGTACATCAGATCAAAACGAAGATACCCCTTATATCTATCGTTTAGAGAACGTTGCTTCTACGACTGAAATGGAAGCACTGATCTGGGCAGCATACCGTCAGGTGTTTAGTGAGCATGAAACGCTCAAGTTTAATCGTCAGATCACCCTGGAAACTCGGTTCAGAAATCGTTCTATTACGGTTCGTGATTTGATCCGCGATTTGGCGAAGTCTGAACGGTTTTATCGTTTGGTTGTTGAAGTAAACAATAACTACCGTCTGGTTGACATTGTTTTACGTCGCTTGCTGGGTCGTTCTGCTTACAATCAAGCTGAACAGATTGCCTGGTCGATCAAAATCGCTACTCTGGGCTTCTACGGCTTTGTTGATGCGGTTGTTGATAGCGACGAATACACCGAAGTATTTGGCGATTACACGGTTCCTTATCAGCGCAAGCGCTTGGAAGGCCGTCCCTTCAACCTGGTAACTCCTCGCTACGGTGAAGACTATCAAGATCAAGCGGGTACGGTTAAGACCGACTGGCGTTTTGTGGTGGATCGGTTCTACAGCAGCAAGTCCAAGGAACGGCGTTTGCCCGAAGGCGATCCTCGCAAGTTCTTGGGTGTGGCCGCTGCGATCGCTCCCAAAGGCAACTATGCTCAGCGGTTGTCGTCGTTCGATATCGACTACTTGAACAAGGTTCCTACACGCGGTAAGCGTTAAGTCGGTCATCGTGATGTAGCTACCTGTAATATCGGTTACAACTGGGTCTTATTTCGACTTCCTTTGAATAATGGATAGGCGTGAGTCTGTTTATTGTTTGAATGAGGTGGGAATAAGGCCCAGTAATTTTTGGCGATCGCTAAGATACTTGCGTTTGGCGAATGGGCTATCGAATTCACGTTGCTATATGAGTATTACGGATTGCGTATTTGGTACAAAAGTACTATTCTTGGAGTACACTTGTACCAAGATTTGTTTACCAAACCTCCCGTTCATTAGGCAACCCCCCAGGAGCTGATATGAAACAATCGCAGGCAGAAATTAAAGCGATTCAGGCAAAATTACAGGCAATTCAGGCCGGACGAAGTTCTGGGCGATCGCCATCCATTCCCGATAGGGTTGAGCTAACGCCCAACAGCGTTACGGCTACCGTGACCAAACCCGTTAAGCGAGATGATCATTTAGCGGTCGCGGCTGAAGTGTTGCAGCAGCGGGCCGCATCCTATGTGAAATACTATCACCAGCCTTCTATTCAACCTCCGATTCGACCTCGTCCAGAGTCCTCTGAGCGTCAATACGTTGACATGCTGACACGATTGGAGGCACAGGCTCAGCGCATTAATGAGCTATCTTCCGCGCAAGAGGCCGCGATGCTGGAACTGAAGGCGATCGCTGAAAAAGCAGAGCGCGATTGGAAAACGGGTGAACTGGAGTCAACGTCTCGAATGGGCGATCGCTTCGATGCTCGAAGCATTTGTGAGTATGGCGAGACGGCGGTACCCCATATCAAAAAAGATGATACTGGTGCGTTTATTGTAACGACTCGCTCGATTGATTTATTCAAGGCTGAGCGAGAAGCAAATTTAATGGCTGATGCCCTGCGACATCGTGCCGTTAGTTCCACTCATAGCCCATCAAGACGGCCATCTAGTACAATTCGCCGATCGCGCAGACGGCTTCGCTTGGAAATGGGCACAGTTCTGCGGAAGGGATTCACAACGGTTCTGAAATGGGTAAGTGCGCCGAAGGCTACGGGGCTGAGATTTCATTCCCGACCCGTTGATGTTCTGGAGATGCCCTCTTTCTCGCTGCAAACGGCGACCATTTGGGTGATTGGTGCAGTGGTGGCGCGGGTTGGTCTGGATCTGCTGCTGCTGGCGTTTCCGGGCATGTGGATTCCCGTGATTGGCTTGATTGTGGCTCCAGCAGCGATCGCTCTTTATCGAACGACAGTTGCGCCTCAAACGGGCATTGTCTGGGGATATCGCCTGCTGTTGGTGATGATTGGTCTGCTGATTGGCGGCAGACTGTGATCATTCCTAACCGTTCATTTCTTGTACTAATTGAGGAGACGTAGATATGCAGCAGCGTCACCTTGAGTTGTCCACGCTAAGACCTTTACTGGCAGGGGGATTGGTGTTTGCACTTCTGGGGTTACTGATCGACGTGCGGGGCAGTATTTCCAAAGAGCAATTGGTGAATCACCACGAGTCTTGCCGGGGTGTGATCAATCGACAAGTTGCTATTTCTAGAGAGCAGTTAGCCAAGCTCTTGATCATTCCGGAACGGGGTAGCAAAGCTAGCGTACGAGACATTCTCAAAGAGCCATACTGTCAGCTCTCTAATCTGCAAGTGCGGGCGGGAGTGGCGGCTGAGCGGGAGGTCTATCCACTCGCGTTTGATCCTCAGACTCGACTAATCGTGCTCTATGAGGGAGATGAATATGCCGGGTATCGGTTCAGCTATCAGTAGTTCCAGTGCGGCCAGGGTATGTGGTGTATCGGTTCAAGCGTGAAGCAAATGGTGGTAGGGGTGACCCTCCTGGTGCTAACAGCAGGTTGTAATGCGCTCCAGTCGAATGAATCTGTGCGGGTCGTACAAATTCAGCAAGCCTGGGAACTGCAACCGGGAGACACGATCGCAGGGCATCCTGTGGCCGGAAGTTTGGGCGACATTTCAATCCAGTTAGATGGAGCCAAGGTGTACGCTCCTTTTGATGGATTGGTGCAGCCCAATAACGTTGGGGAATGTGTGATCTTCTCCAGTCCCGATGTTCCGGCGTATCTGTTTCGGTTATGCGGCATGAGCCGACCTCGATTGGGCGAGATTAAGCAAGGACGGGCGATCGGGTCGGCAAACTACTTGCAATTTGCCGCCCTGAGGCGGCAACCGGATGGAAAATGGGCGATGGTGGAACCTGCCAGCGATATTTTGCAGCGGACGCTGACTCAACCTTAAGGATCACGAACAAATTCGAACCAAATTTAATTTTTAAGAGCGCGGCTGAGCCGTGCTCTTAAAAATTAAATTTCGGGTTTTATTAACGTGAATTCGACGAATGCGCAAAAGGTGCCCCGCGCGTCGCGCGGCTGAAATGGCGCAATCGAATTCACGTTTTATTAAATTCGTGATTCTAAGCCAGAATATTCATTCTGTTGTCGGGTGTTATGGTGTTCTCTCGAATTCACGCCGTTCATCGGCCAGGAATTTATAGATTACTGTCGGCTGGAGTGGCGGCGATCGCTATTGGTCATGGGTCTCCTGTTCGTGCCGATGAGCCTGCGATCGATTTTGAGTTGGCATCCGCGAAGGACGCGATCGCCCAACCTCCCAATCAGAACACGGCGTCTGGTTCACGAATGGGGGCGATCGCCCAACCTTCGCCCATTCAAGACAACGCGCTTAACTTTGGTCTAACCCAGACTAAAGCAACCCCCTATGTTTCGTCTGACGTAACGCTGGTTTCCCATTCCCCGAACCCGTCGCTGGATCAAGTGTTTGAAGGGGGTTCGGATTCTCTGGTGGCTCGTGCGGTCGGCAGCGCTGAAGGCACCCGAACGCCAGAGGGATATCGTAATCCAGCGTATTACGGCCATGTTGATCCAGGAAACGGCGCATGGAACCTGGGCAGTTTTTCTTATCAGCACGGAGCGCGATCGCCAGAAGAGGCTGATTTCAAGCAGTTGCGGCGGTTGCAGCAGCAGGCTGACGTGATTCAGGCCAAAGCGGTGGATCGAGGGTTGCAGTTGAGTTTAGAAGAACAGCTTAATGGTATTGATCTGGCCAATCAAGCTCCTTTAGCAGCGTTAGATCGGGGTGGCTATATCGACTGGCTCGATCAGGCTCGACAACTGGGGCTTCAGGGTGCGGATGCGGTGTTGTGGGCGCGTACCCGTTCATTTCTTGATCCAGATACACGTCAGTGGAATGCACCGGGCTTGGGCAACTCGGTTCAGCAGATTTCGCATGACCAGGAACGACGAATGCACGCGATCGCCAAAGCCATTGATCTGTATCAGCAACATCCCCTCACTCACGTAAGTGCTGACGAACAGGTGGTTCAACGGCTTCCCACAGAAAAAGTGATTCATTCATCAAGCCAGTTCACCTCTGAGCCTCAAGGAGCAACGACAGAGGCGATCGCCAATCAAATTATTAGCCTCGATTTATCGCAATAGAAACTTGGATTGCTGCAAGGCTCACCTTTGGTTTCAACTTGAGAATTGCCGCAATTTAACTCTATCGTCGCCAATATTTCACGCCTTTAAAGAAAACACCCAGCATAATGCCAATGAAGTACGTTTGACTTGAATTGAGAAACAGGCTGGGAAACGGCGACAGTAGTCTGACAAATATCATGATGATTAAACACAACACCAGGCCCCAGAGGTTGGCAGTGTTGATGATAATGCGCCGGAAAAATCGCTCCATGATAAAGACGGCCAGTGCTCCTATGCTTCCGGCGATCGCCAGTGCCAAAATCATATCCAGCGGTGGGGCAAAGAGAATGCTCAGGGTTTGCTGTGCCAGCAGACTGTGGAAAATTAGAAAGAGCAGCGCAAACTCTAGCAAGGAAACAATCAGTATCGTGACAGTTGCGACCTGGAATAAGGTCAGCCAGGGCATTGCTTTTAAGCGGCGTATTGGATCATTCATGCAAGAAAAAACTGCTTGGACAGCGTGTTACCAATCACTAAGCTGACACAAATCCATTGTCCAATAATTTTTCTTCACCTCACAATGGGAGTTGCTGTGCGCTAGCCGCAGTGAGTACAACTGAATTAAGAACCGCTATAGCAACCGTCGAGATGGTTAGAACAAGGGAGTATGGGGTTTGTGCCTTCGGCCAGGAGTTCCACCCCTGCAATCCCGTCCTAACTAACCCCTCAATTGCTATACAAATTGCTGAAAATTTCCGGGAGCTTGGGACTTGGTTTCTTCCAGGACTGTGTGTGTATGTCAAGGTAACGCGTGTCGCAGGGGTGGCTCCGAGCGGGTGTTAGAAGCATTGCGGGCGATCGCCCCATCCGACACTACCATTGTGGCCAGTGGATGTTTGGGGCAGTGTGGCAATGGGCCGATGGTGTTGGTATTGCCAGAGGAAATCTGGTATTGTCGCGTTCATCCTACAGAAGTGCTGACTTTGGTAGAGCGCCATTTGCAGCAGGGGCAGCCTGTACAAGCGATGCTCTACCGCAAATTTCATCCAGTGAATACTCTGGCGTGATATGAAAACGAACAACGCTCAACCGCCTCTAGAATTTATTCCGCCTGCATTTGATCCTGTCGTGTTTTGGGGAGTGCGATCGCTCCTACCCTTTTACCGTCGCTGGAGGGCGAAGATCGACCAGATTGATGTCGATAATGCTGAAACGCTGGTTGATC
>DATNPS010000185.1:0-24065 GCA_036703095.1 Crinalium sp.
GGCGCGACGCGCCACTCACCAAAAAGCCCGACTTTGCGCGCGCGACGCGCACGCAAAGTCGGGTTATCGAATTCACGTTGAAGAATGTGCAAAACCCATTCAACACGACGCGCAAAACATATTTTTGTGTCATTTTAGCCAGGTGTCGTGCAGCTAAAATGATGCTACAGGCGTGCCAAGCCCACCATCGGCTTCAACATGAGAATTGCTGCCGTACTCCTGAAGATGAGAAACATGATCAGGTCGTCTTTCTTATTCTAAAAATTGAGCGTTGAAGTATCACATTTTTCCTCAGAAAACGTAGTTTCCTTTTGTTTTCTTCATGAGATGGTCGTGCAAAGCCGACCATCTCATTACTAGAGGCTTATGAAAAAATATGTTCTAAGTCATATTTGCTGTAAGCACGAAATGCGATTAATGTCACCGTGTTCGTCACACCTTCGTGCTTTAAGATGTCATGCGTCACAAAATCTGCTAGTTCGTTATTGCTTTTCACTCGAACCATAATCGCTAGATCATAAGGGCCTGCAACCGAGTAAACTTCTGTAATTCCAGGGATTGCAGCAAGACCTTCAGCCACTTCGGTAATCTTATTTTTTTGTACGTTCGCTAAAACAATTGCAGTAACCATGCTGGTGCTCCTTGAGCTAAGAAACGTTTGCTGAGCTGATGTAGATTTGAGAGTTTAACGTTGCGATCGCCACATATACCATCGCATTACGCACATCCTCTATTATTGATGACGGTTTATCTAACGGGCATTCCAACAGGATCTTTTTAGCAATGGCGAGATCAGAGAGACCTTCACACCATTATTTACAGGTAGATAAAATCAAGGACTTCAGATCTTCAACCAGATTCGCCAGCAGCCACTCCCTATCCGCTTGAAGGGCAACCCACGCATTGGAGGTCGGCTTTGCCTGATGACGCTGATCCAATACCGTTTTGCCTCGCGTCCATCGACCTTGTGTTTCGATCTGCACCTGCGATCGCCTAAATGTAAGGGTTTCAGGGTAAAACAAATATGCCAGCGTCGCCGCATCATGCACTAAAAAACCGGGAACTCCTTTTGTCTCCCGATATGCCAGGGCTGTTGTTACCATGAATTGGCAAAGCGCGACCAGAAACGTAGCAATGGCGTTTTTAGGCTGCACCTGCGCAATGTGATGGGCCATGTCAGGTGTGAAGAGAAGCTGATGGGTGACATCCAGCGGAATCACAACTAAATCGCTACGGCTAGAAAATACGACCTGCGCGGCTTCCGGATCAAACGCCAGATTAAATTCGGCTTCAGACGTTATATTTCCATACGTTTGAAAAGCACCACCCATGATGACAATTTCTTTGGCACGACTGAGAATGCCGGGATGCTTAGTCTCTGCGGCGGCCAGATTGGTGAGAGGGCCGATCGCCACGACAGTAATCTCGCCTGGATGGCGGCTCAGCATCTCGATCAGGATCTCGTCAGAATATCGCGCTGTTTCAAAGGAGCGATCGCTGTCTGGTAGAGTATGCGACAAGTTGCCCATCCCATCAGCACCGTGAATATGAGCCGCATCATCTACCTCGAATTCCTGAGATTTGGCAACGCCACGACCAACCTCAACTCCATCAAATCCACCTAGAGTCAGCAGTTTAGCGGCTCCAGCAAAAGTTACGGGGGCACTCACATTACCGCTAGTTGTTGTAACTGCAACAATCTCGGCCAATCCCTGTTTTGCTAAGCTTTGCAACCACAGCAGGGCAAACGAATCATCGCCACCTGGATCGGTATCTAGAATGATTTTAGGTATGTGAGCGTGAACCGTCATAGAACCTGTCATCTATAATCCAGCGATAACGATAATTCCTATGAGTGTAATTGTTTTTGGCAGCATCAATATGGATCTGGTCGCTCGTACCCCCAGGCTGCCTGCTCCAGGTGAAACGCTGATTGGGCATGTATTTGAAACTATTCCGGGCGGCAAGGGTGCCAATCAAGCGGTGGCCGTAGCCCGTTTGGGAATCTCGACCGAGATGGTTGGCCGCGTTGGCGGTGATACCTTTGGACAGGAGTTAATCAATGGATTAAAGCTCAGTGGAGTCGGGTGCGATCGCGTTCTGATAGACCCGTCAACTCACTCTGGAGTTGCCATGATTGCAGTGGATGACGCCAGTGAAAACAATATTATTGTGATTCCCGGTGCAAATGGGCAGATGGGGCACGATGATATTGCCCGTCTCGAAGCTCTATTGCCACAGTCAACCGTTTTATTGCTGCAACTAGAAATTCCGCTTCCGGCAGTTGTCGCTGCGGCTCAGGCCGCCAAACGAGCCGGAGTTCGAGTCATCCTAGATCCAGCACCCGCTCGTTCTGATCTACCCAATGAGCTTTATCCCTTAGTTGACATTATTACGCCCAATCAGGTAGAAGCCAGCCATCTAGTTGGGTTTCCAGTAGTCGATGTTGAGTCGGCTGCGAAAGCTGCTGATGTGTTGAATCAACGCGGAGTGCTGACCAGCATAATTAAGCTGGGCAAATCGGGCGCTTTATGTCGTACAGGTGCTGAAACATTCCAAATTCCAATCTTTCCGGTCAACGCGGTTGATACCGTCGCGGCTGGAGATGCGTTTAATGGCGGGTTGGCCGCAGGATTAGCCGCAGGGTTATCACTCCAGGATGCCACAACGCAAGCCTCCGCTGTGGGTGCCCTTTCTGTCACCAAAGCAGGAGCACAGCCATCTTTGCCCACGCGTGCAGAACTCGATGCATTTTTGCGCCATGAAAAACTATAGGTTTGGCATGGGCTGAGCATAGTCCACCTGTCCCTAAGACAAGTGCAGACAGTACGTATTACGCCCCTTCGCTTTGGCATGATACAGCGCTTGGTCGGCCATTGTAATTAACAGCTCAGGAGATGCGTTGGGGCCGGGAACCAGGGCCGTTATGCCCAGACTCATCGTAATGTAATCCGCGATCTCAGAGGTTGCATGAGGAATGTGCTGTTGTTTGATCACTTCTTGAATCATCTGCGCGACCTTAATCGCGGCTGGTGGCTTCGTGTTTGGCAATACGACAGCAAATTCCTCCCCCCCATACCGTGCCACTAAATCCGTCGATCGCTTGAGCGCCCGGTGCAGCGTCTGTGCAATTTGCACCAAACAATCATCTCCGGCTTGATGTCCATAATGATCGTTGTAGCGTTTGAAAAAGTCAACGTCACATAAAATCAGCGAGAGGGGTTGCTGTTCGCGCGCTAATCGATACCACTCCTGCGTCAGATACTCATCAAAACGACGACGGTTCGCAATTTGGGTTAAACCATCCACGGTCGCTCGACGCTGTAATTCCTCATTTGCTTCACGCAACGCCAGTTCCATCTGTCTGCGCTCGGTGACATCAATACTGTTGCCAATCACACCTTTGATATCACCATTGCGATCCCAAAATGGACTGATGATCGTTTGATACCAGCGAGTTTCACCATGACAATTGGTGATGGCCTGATCTGGAAACAGCTTGGGTTTTAATGAATCGATCACCTCTTGATTTTGGGCAATAAACAGTTCAACCTGAGTGCGATCGCAATTTGTGTTGACTTCATACTCATACTTACCCAGTAACGCCTCAACGGTCGTGCCGTGAATATTAGCGGCAGCCTGGTTAAGCGTTAGAATGCGCCCCTGCACGTCCTTCACAAAAACTGTGCTCGGCATAGCATCGATCACCTGTTGCAAAAACTCTTGCTGCGCTTTGAGGGCATCTTCCGCCCGTTTATGCTCGCTAATATCCCGTACCATGATCAGAGCACGGTCTGTTCCAACCATCACCACACGCACTTCTTCATAGTGAATTGCGTTATCAATTATCAGTTCTTGCTCATAAACCTGCACGTCTCCGGTTTCTAAAGCCGCATGAATGGCATCAATCCGCGTTTGAGCTAGCTCCGGTGGAAACACCTCACGTACATTTCTACCAATGACATCCTGATCATCGGGCACAAAGCTTTTAATCTTAGCGCCATGAATTCGGGCCAGTACCGTACCATCCTTATCCATCCAGATAATGAGGTCGGGAATAGCTTTGAGAATCTGACGATTGATCGCTTCACTTTGCTGAAGGGCCACCTCTTTCTGTTTTAGTTCAGTGGTGTCCGAAAAGGAGGTCACAACCGCATAGGGCAGCACCTCTCCCAGACGAATCAGCGGTTGAGCATTCATTAACAACCAGATCAAGCAACCATTTGCATCGTGCACGCCCATTGTGACATTGCGGGAAGGTTGCCCAGTTCTCAACGTTACCTGAGAGGGATGTTCTTCTTTGGGAAACGGAGAGCCATCTTCGTGCATAGCCTGCCACCCAGCATCGCGGGAAGCATCGCCCATAACCCAGCCTAGAGATGCTCCCAGGATACGTTTTGCACTGGCATTGCTGGCATAAATCACACCGTTTACATCCTGTAAAACCACCCCTTCTGCCAGAGCCGTTATGGCTGACCGATAGCGCTCCTCACTCTCCTCCAGCGCGAGTTCAACCTGCTTGCGATCGCTAATATCCAACACAACGCTACCCACCCCGCACGGCTCGGCCTGCGAATCAGCATTGGGATTAAAGATAGGAAAATAAGAAATCAGCCAGGTCTGCTGAATCCCAGGCTGATTTTTTTGCTTTATGGTACCGCTAATCTCCCGATTCAACAGAGGTTTTCCAGTGGCTAATACCTGTCGATAAAGCGGTTCTACCATCGGCGCAAGATCGGGAATGACCTCTCGAATTCTTTTACCAATGTGATCAGAGGGAGGCGATCCATTCATTTGAGCCAGCAGTCCGTTAATCTGCCGAAATCGCAGTTGGGCATCCACAATGCCCATACCAACAGGAGCAGACGAAAAGAACCCATTCAATAACGCTTTACTTTGCTTCAATTGCAGCGTTCGCTCATTCACCTGCTGCTCTAACGTATCTAGCGTTTGCTGTAATGTTTTTTGAGCCAGATGTCGTTCTTCAATCAACGCTGATAGCATTAACGTGGTTAACGAACACACCGCCACAAACGATTGCACCACGATTAACGAATCTTGCAAAGAACCCTTTACGAGCGGCCCAAATCCATGAGCTGTCGCAACAATGGCGATCGCAGAGACTAGCCCGATCAGCACACTAGAGTAAAATTTACCTAGTCGAAAGACAGCCCAGATCAAAACGGGCAACAATACATATTCAACAGAATAGTTTTCAATAAAGATCAGCCAACATAGCCCTAAAAGCGAAATCAGTGCAAAGAGACTATCTCCTGCACGAATTAATAGATTGTGTCTAGAAACGTTTTGCCACAGCAAAAACGGTGGTGTAAAAATAACATGCGCCAGCCCGCTAGCCAACCACCACGTCAGCCAGGAAACACCATAACTGCTCCAGGGAACAACCCCAGTCCAACACCAGGCAGTGATGCCCAATGTAGCAGAAATGGTCGGTGCCACAATAGCCGCAAAAATAAAAATAACTGTTGAATGAACTTGATAAAACGGATGACCATTTCCACTTAGTTTTTTAATTAATGCTGTCGCAACAAGCGGCTGTAAACAGTTTGCAGCCGCAAAGACCAAATTTAATACAATGACTTGCAGCATGGAGAGAGGGGGCATCATCTCCAATAGATCCTTTAAAACGCCTGCTACCGAACCGATCGCAATCCCCGGTAAGGCCCACCATCCCATCAGCCGTACCGCAGCTAACGTAAGCCCAGCGGGAATCCAGACAATAGTTACTTTTCCGGGCAAAGAGGCCAGTTCAACACTTAATTGTGCTGTAATTCCATAGCCCAACGCCAGAAGCAGATTAATAATAATGAGTTGAATAATTCGTTTCGGAGCAATTGATTTGAAGGCTAAAAAGGGCAGTCTTTTATAATTCATATTTGGCGACTAAACCGTCAATCTGGTCAGAGGCGTGTGGAGATGGAGAACAAATCGTTTCTTGTAAAATGCGATCGATCTGCTTTAAGGCCAATGGAGAAGGCTGCATGTGCCCTCGTTCCCAGCGGTTGACCGTGTTGTAAGTAACGCCAACTTCTGCGGCAAATTGTTCTTGAGTCAGCCCCACCACCCCTCGCAGATCGCGAATTAAGTTCCCGACAGCAGGTTGTTTCAGCATAAGTGTACGATTCATAGGCAGGATGTTGTAACGGACGTTATATTCTTTATTCCCTGATTGAACGGGGGATGCGCAGATTCGAGCAAAATTTAATACAACATGAATTTGATAGCGCCATTTGAGTCGCGCGACGCGCGACTCAAATGGCGCTAGAACATGCCCTGCGCGTTCATCGAATTCACGTTATGGCTGCATTCATTCGGATTAGGACGGGTTCCACCCCTGCAACCCTAGGCTGGGGGCTTTGCCCCCATACCCCTCTTGGTTTTCGATGTCCTAACGGACATGACTACAGCTATAGTACAAAGCCGCACGACGCGCAGTTGAGATGGCGTAAGAACGTACCCCGCACATTGTGTAGAGTACGTTTTTGCACATTCGTCAAATCACGCCTGTGTGGGCGTTCCGCGAAACGATCCTACAAATTTAGACGTCTTGTCAGTACGCCGTTTCACACGCCCTTATCGTGCCAGCGGTAGAGTTAGCTGTACCGTTGTTTCCTGCTGATAGACACTGGTCATGGAAAACGCGCCTCCCGCCAGTTCAACAATCTTCTTGACGATGGTTAACCCCATACCAAGCCCCTGCTGCTCATATTTACGGCGTTCAAACTGCATCAAAGCGCCAATTCTGTCAATTTGTTCTGCGGTCATGCCTTGCCCTGAGTCATGAATCGATAAGAGCAGGTTCTCACCTGCAATTTGACTGGTCACTTTAATCACGGTTCCTGGAGAAGAAAACTTCAGGGCATTATCCAGCAATTCATACAGCAGCATGGACAGCGATCGCGACGGTAGCGCAACCACAGCGTCCTCAAGCGCAACAATCAAATCATCACAGCGGTCAAATCGCCGAGCGCGAGCTTGCAACAGCGGCGCAGTCGCAGCAGACGAGCAGTGGGTTTGAGCAGAATCGAGCGGTTGACGCTGTTTCTCGCACAGTTCTAGTTCTAAATACATGCGGAGCTTCTGCGTTAAGTCTTCCAATCGATGAGCAGACTCCTCAGCCCACCCCAACATCTCACGAATTTCTCCCCGCTCCAGCGTGTCCAAATTTCCCTGAAGCAATTCGAGGGTTCCTAAAATGCCATTGAGGGGTGTATTCAGTTCATGAGATACCCGCGTGGCCAAGTTGCCGCACAGCTCGTCAAGGGCATTTTCCAAGACATGGATCGTATTAGCCTGAACGCAAGAGAAACCTTGAATACTGTCATACTGCTGCTTGATCCTGAGCATAGACTGCACGCGAGCGCGCAGTTCCAGCCCATTGACGGGTTTACTGATAAAGTCGTCGGCTCCAGCGGTGAGGCAATTCGCCAGATCGGATTTTGAGTTCAGGGCGGTCACCATGATGATCGGCGTAGCCTGCCATTTGGGCATGGCTTTCACCTGACGGCATACCTCAATGCCGTCGATTCCTGGCATCATTACATCTAACAAAATGAGGTCCGGATTAAACGTGTCGAGGGTGGCGATCGCCTCTGCACCGCTAGCCACATAATACAACTGATAGTCTCGATCGCTCAAACGAGCCTCAATCACATCGAAATTACTCGGTTCATCATCAACGATTAGAATGGAGGGCTGTGACATGGGGGTAATGCCTTAAGGGTTGTTCGTTAGAAGATGTTGGATGAGCGTGACCAATTCCCGGAGCTTAACGGGTTTGCTGAGATATTCGTTGGCTCCCGCCGTAAGACAGCGATCGCGATCGCCCGTCATCGCTAACGCCGTGAGGGCAATAATCGGCACTTCCACCGAGTCGGGGCGGCAACGGATCTGCTGAATGGCTTCTAAGCCGTCCATTCCCGGCATCTGGATATCCATCAAAATCAGATCAGGAGGATTCGCTTGAGTTAGGGCGATCGCCTCCTGACCATTTCTTGCAATCAGCAGACGGTACCCTTTGGCTTTCAGATAGCTGGAGAGGGTCATGATATTGGCTTCGTTGTCTTCAGTCAGCAAGATTAAAGGAGATACGGTTTTCTGCTCAGATGGCCTGAAGTCAATATCGCTGTTAATTGGAAGGTCAAGCGTTGGCGAAAACGATGCAGACGTCGCACAGGGGAGGTTGATCGCGAAGCAACTGCCGACTCCAATTTCACTGGCCACCTCAACCTGCCCACCGTGCAGCTCAACAATGCGTTTTACCAGCGCTAGCCCCAAGCCTGTGCCTGCATATTGACGATTGAGAGCGCTATCAATTTGCACAAACGGTTGGAACAGCTTGTCAATGTGTTCTGGAGCAATACCAATGCCCGTATCAATCACCGAAATGCGTAGATAGTCTTTCATCCACAGGTCTTCCTGCGGTGTTGAAACTACAGCCAGATTCGATTGATGGTCTAGTGCAGTCTGTTCCACCTTTACTCGGTCACCGTCTGAAAAAAGGTCTCGCACGGTTAATTGCTTGTGACGGCTGATCTCTAACCTAATCTGCCCTCCTGCTGGAGTAAATTTGACAGCGTTGTTGAGTAAGTTGATCAAAACCTGACGAATCCGCCGTTCATCAACCCATAAATCTGGCAAATCGGGAGGTAGTTTCAGGTCTAGCTGAATGCGTTTTTTCAGCGCTTGCTGTTTAATAAACGCCAGACTGGATTGGCACAGTGGGGCGATCGCCGTAGAGCCGACATCCAGCTCAATCTGTCCCGACTCAATTTTGGCCACATCCAGAATGTCATTAATCAGCTCCAGCAAATGAGAACTGCTGCGCTCGACTGTTTGTAAGGCTCTGCGCTGCTGCTCCGTAATCTGGCCAAAGACCTGATCTTGCAGTCCCTCTGTCATGCCCAAAATGGCATTCAACGGCGTGCGCAGTTCGTGGCTCATGTTGGCCAGAAATTCATCTTTGAGGCGGGTAGCACGGGCAAGTTCTTCGTTGGAAATGGCGAGCTGTTGATTGCGCTCGGTCAGCTGCTGTTGCGCCTGTTGCCGCTCGGCCAGTTCTTGCTGCAACTGCTCAAATAAGCTGGCCTGCTGAATGGCGATCGCTAACTGATTGGCAATTTGCTGTAAGAGTTGGGCTTCAGATTCTTGCCATACTCGCTTTTCACGACAGGCGTGGATCACCAAAATGCCCCACAGTTTGTTAGTTTCCTGCGGAGAAGCCCAGCGGTGAATTTCGCTACCACGCACTTCTTGCAGAATCGGCGCGACGATTTTGGACTTAATTTGGCCTTCGATGGAATAGTTCACCAGGCAATCTGTCCAAATGTCATTCATCACATCAGGCACAATGCGGGGTTGCCCCTGCCAGTAGCAATCGAGGATATCCTGCGACCACACTTCGTTTTCCCACTGACAATGCTTGAGAGTGGGAAACTCACATGACACGGCTTCTTCCACAATTCGGCTGGTTCCATCGGGGAACAGGCGAAAGACGATCACGCGATCGCCATGCAGCACATCCTTGACCTGCTGCGTCACCGTTGCCAGGATTTCACTGAGGTCTAACGATTCTCGAATTCGCTGAGCGATCGCGCCTAGCGTCTGCTGCCGCCGCAGTTGCCGGGCAATTTCAGCCTCCGCCTGCTGTCGCACCCACAGTTCCGCTTGAATTTGCTCATACAGACTGGCCTGTTGAATGGCGATCGCCAATTGATTGGCAATTTGCTGGGTCAAACTAATTTCAGACGGCTGCCACTGACGACTGGTGGCACACTGATGCACACACAGCAATCCCCATAGCTGCTCCCCACAGAGTAACGGCATGACCAGATTGGCACGTACCCCAAACTGAGCCAAAACGTGACCATGACAATCTTCCAGCCCATTACTGTAGATATCATCCACGGCAAAAAATCGACCGTTGGCATAGAGGGATGAATAGTTTTTGCCAAAGCAGTGATCATGCACTCGGATCGCGACTACTGAAGCATATCCATCTACGACCGATTCTGCGACAAATTCGCCATCATCAAAGTTAGACTCTGGATAGAATTTAAAGATGCCGACGCGATCGGCCTGTATGACCTGCCGGATCTCATGACATGCCGTATCAAAAATGGTCTGAATGTTGAGAGATTGACGGATTCGTTGAGTAATTTCGCGGATGATCGTCTCTTGCTCGGCCTGTTGATGAATGATGTGCTCGGCTTGTTTGCGTTTTGTGATATCCGTCAATGTCCCGATATAGCCAACGATGTTGTCATTGAAATCAATCTCCGGCACAACCTGTACATAAAACCAATTGACCTTGCCATCGGTGCGAAGATGCCTACCTTCGCCCTGATAAAAGGCTTCTCTACCTGAGGGCAGGTGAGCAAACTCTTCAGTCCACTGTGCGATCAGGCGATCGCGATCATCCGGATGCAACGCTTCCATCCAACCTTTACCAAACGCAGAGCGGATAGGTCGGCCCGTCATCTCACTCCAGCGATCGCTGACGTAAGTACAGTTCAATGGCTCATTAAATCGAAAGATAGCGACAGGAGCCACCGTGGCGAGCGTAGCATAGCGGCGTTCACTGTCCCATAGCGCCTCTTCCACCTGTTTACGGATGGTGATATCGGTTTCAGAACCGCTCATGCGAACAACCTGGCCCGACTCATCCCACAAAGCTTGCCCCCGATCGAGAATCCAAATATAGGAACCGTCTTTGCGCCGCACCCGATATTCCATCTCAAAAAATCGGGTTTTATGGGCAAAGTGCTTCTCGACGGCAGCCATCACCCGGTCATAATCCTCCGGATGGATTCCGTTTACCCACTCCTGGCGGCTATCGCCGATTTCATCATCTGCAAAGCCCCGCATCATCTTCCAGCGACTTGAGTAAAACACTCGGTTAGTGGTGACATCCCAATCCCAAATGCCGTCATTGCTTCCCCTGAGAATGAACTGCCACCTTTCTTCGTTAGCCTGTAGGGCTGCTGTTCGGGCTTCCACCTTCTGTTCCAGCTCTTGATTCAACCGTTCCAGCGCTTGTGTGGCTAGTTCGCGCTCCAATTCTGCTGCTGCGCGAGCCGCAAAAACGCTCAATAGATTTTCAGCCCGCTGGAGATCTCGAATGGGCTGCTGATCGAGAATACACAAACTGCCGATCGCCTTACCCTGAGTGTCGTATAAGGCCATCCCGAGACAGCTCTCTGCCCCCATTTCAATTAAGCGTGAGTTGTCGGGAAACAGCTCAGAAATATGACTATGGCAATAAAATTTTCCATTCCGCAATACCGTATCGCACGGCGTTCCCACGGCGCTATAGGAAAAGACAGGTTGCAGAACGCCATTGGCCCAGAAGGCCAAAATATGCAGCGTATCATCAATCTGTTCAGCAACTAACGCATAGGAGACATCCAGCGCTTCAGCGATGTATTGCACCAAGGCTGGGAAAAAATTCTGTCCCGTGGTGGCTGCCGTTCCTTCAATCAGGTTTTGCAGCTGTCGCTCGGCCCGTTTGCGATCGCTAATATCGCGAATCATAAACAGAGCCTCATCCTCATCACTTTTCACCACTCGCACTTCTTCATCTTGAAGGCGATCGCCTATGGGAAGGATATGTTCATAAACCTGCAACTCACCCGTCTGCAAGGCTTTTTGTAAATATTGCAAATGGCGTTCGGCATGTTCTTTGGGCAAGCTTTCAGTCAATGCGCGCCCGACCAGATCGACATTGGGAGGAACCGCAGCAAAGTCTTGATACTGAGAGACAAACTCTCGATATGTCCCGTCTGCTCCTACCCGAAACATTAAGTCAGGAATGGCCATCAGAATCGCTCGACTTTTGGCTTCACTGTGCTGGAGAGCCAGTTCTGCCTGTTTGCGATCGCTAATGTCTCGCACCAGCAGCAGCACTTCATCGTCACTGTAGGGAACAACTCGCACTTCTTCGATCCACACGGTGCCGTCAATCGACAGATCGTGTTCATAAATTTGAATCAAGCCCGTTTGCAAGGCCAGATGAATATAGTCCAGGCGCTTTTGAGTCAGGTCAGGCGGTAGAGTCTGAGAGACATGAGTTCCCACCAGATCAGATAAATTACCCAGCACTAGAAAAGTTGGATTGGTTACAAATTCCAGATAAATGCCATCCCGATTCACTCGCATGATCAGGTCAGGAATGGCTTTAATTAAAGCACGTTGATGCGCTTCGCTGATTTGCAAGGCTGCTTCAGAACGAACGCGATCGCTGATGTCGGTAATGGTACCCACATATCCCTTGGGCTGTCCTGCGCCATCCCGTTCTGTAACCACTTGCCCATATACCCATATCACACGGCCATCGCGAGGCTGAAGGCGATATTCAAACTGAAACAGGCGATTCTTCTGAGTAGATTGGTTCCATTCGGCGATGAGTCGGTTACGGTCATCTGGAAACACCCCTTGCCACCATTCCTCACCCAATACCGATTCAGCAGTGCGTCCGGTAATCTGACACCACCGATCGTTGACATATGTATAGTTGCCTGTTGCATCAGTCCGAAAAATTCCGACTGGAGCGGCGGCAACTAATGTGGCATAGCGCTGTTCGCTTTCGCGCAAACACGCTTCGGCTTGCCGTCGTGCATCCAGTTCCTCCTGCAACTGTTGGTATAGCGTGGCCTGCTGGAGGGCGATCGCCAGTTGTACCGAAATATCTTGCAGCAGCAGCACGTCCTCTGTGCGCCACTCGCGAGGCTCAGCACATTGATGCCCAATCAACAGCCCCCATAGATGTTCCGACACGCGAATGGGCACGACCAGATTGGCTTTCACCTGATACCGCTCTAGCAGACGAATATGACAGTCTGCATAGTCTGTCGTGTAAATATCATTGGCGATAATCGGCTGATCACTGTTGTAAAAGGTTGTAGTTTGCGCCTGAAAGCAAGAATCGTGAATCTGATTGCCTAACGCCGAAGAACATCCCTCCATCACAGATTCCGCAATAATCAGGCCACTCCAATCCGGCTGGAACTGATACACCAGGACGCGATCGCACTCCAAAAACGCTCGAACTTCAGCAACGCAGACCTCTAAAATTTCCTGGAGATTGAGAGAATTACGGATGCTGGTCGCGATCTGAGCGACGAGTTTCTCTCGCTGTGCATTAATGGTCAGCGCCACCGTGCGAGCTTCGACCTGCTGCTCTAACTCAGCGGTACGATTTTCCAACAGTTGAACCTTCTCTGCCTCCAACTGCACCACCTGAGCTTCTAACCCTTCTGCCAACTTGTAGAGTTCCAGCGGATTGAGCGCTTGCAGCAAATCCGTCCTGGTGACAATTCCCAATAGCTCTCCCTGCGCTCCAGTGACGGCTACACGACGGATAAACCGCTGTTCCATCACCTGCTGTACCGTCCACAGCGACTCCTCTGGCGTAACTGAAAACATCGGTGTACTCATCACCGCCTCAGCCGTGCAGCGTTCCAGATCCAGCCCTAATGCCTGACATTGCACCAGATCTCGCTCCGTCAAAATTCCCACCGGAATGGGGTGAACACCCGCGTGATCATCACTCGGTTTCACAATCACGACAGAACTAATGTTGTGGTTAGACATGTGTTGCGCGATCGCCAGCACAGACGAATCTGGCGCAGTACAAACCACGTCATGGGTCATGACCTCCGCCACCTGGCGCAATCGCAGCAAGCCAATCGGCTGAGCTAAGTGCTGTAAGCTGTCATACGTGATAAACCCCAGCAACTCATCTTGATCATTCAGAATCGGTAAATGATGGATATGGTGCTGCTGAAGCAGATACATAGCTGAAAACAAATCTGTAAACGCCGATTCGCGCAACGTTACGACTGGATGAGTCATCACCTGCCACATCGTCAGGCGATCGAGGGATTGCTGCTGAGCGCTCAGCCGCACAATGTCTCGTTCTGTCACAATCCCAACGACCTGCCCATCTTCCATCACGATGACACAGCTTGATCGAGACTCCAGATCAAGATCAGCTAGATGATATCCCTCTGTTAGCTTAGTGGTGTTGCAGGACGATCGCATCCCGCTCATCTGGGCGATCGCATCCACCACAGTTGTATCAGGAGAAACCACCAGGGGTTTTCGGATAATTGCAGCCTTCAGATCTAGCGAGTTCGGAACCTTAACGTGCGGGAACATGAGGGGAAGCAGGGTTTTATTTTGAAGTATTCCCATTTAAAGCAAGTTATTCTCTAAATCCATAAATTTTTCAAACACTGAATTGATTGATCCAAATCTATTTACCTTACGAAAAAGAAATCCAATCAAATATCTTTACCAAGGCTGAAAAGGTGCTTCTCCAGGCTACTTCTCAATCTTCATTTACTTCGTCAGTTTCAAGTATTTAGTGTCTTTAAAGATACGCAATTCCTCGATTTCTTTCAGCTCAAAATTATGTTTTTTATCTCAACTTCATCGTACTTTTATTTCGACTTACAGCGAATCACACAACTGACATATAGCGTTCACGAACAAAGTATAAACAGGGGGTGAGGAGGCTGTACTCCACCGGGAGTTTCGCCCCTGCACCCCGTTCAAATTTCAGTTTGGGTTTCTATAGTATTCTGAATCAGCTATGAGATAGGTAACTCACAAGAAAATAAAATTCTAATTTCTTTGGGACGCAGATCAGCCACGCCTCAAAGAAATTGGAATTTTATTAAACAGCAAACCCCTAGGTGAGTTCTCACAACCCATTTGAGATTGCTATAGCAATTGAAATAAGATACTGCCTTGGCACATTCAGGATTCAAATCGTGCAAATACTCATCTCTATTCTGTAGACAGATCCATGGCTGTTATTACTATCTGTATAGAAGATATAAATAAGAAAATCATCGGTAATCAAGCGGAATTCCTGTTCTGAATGGCGTAGAGCAGCATTACAGCTCGCTAACGTAACTTCGATAGCGCCGATTTTACGTTAGCAACGCGCAAAAAAAGGCTTTTAGGTTGCTGTGCGTTGCACGATACTCCTAAAAGCCCGTTCGTTGAATTTGATCCTGCTTGTTATAGCAACAGAAGGGTTAGTTAACGTGAATTCGATAGTGCCATTTCAGCTACGCGGCTGAAATGGTACAAAAATGTATCCCGTATGCTGCACAGGACATATTTTTGCGCGTTTGCCAAATTCACGTTAAACATGAGGCGTCAGAATCTCAGATGGATAGTCTGCTCCTGCCAACATGAGTTGTGTCACGGCTGCATACGCCTCACTCCATGCTTGCTCTGTCTGAGGCGTCCATGTCTCACCAAGACAAAGCGCAAAGGTTTTCAGCAGCGTGCTGCCAACAACAGGGTAATGACTGGGCAGCACTCCATACTGAATGTGGCGAGTCCCTAATCCCTGGAGGGTATTCGTCAATACGTCAGACTGACGGAGATTATCAACCACTAGAACGAGTGACTTGAACAGTTTTTTGGCCTGGTCCTCCATGTGGGTATTGGCGAAAAGCGGTTTAATCTCTGGATAATCCGCAAACAAATTTGCGTAGAAGTGAGCTGTAAATTCAGCTTCCTGATTTTTAATTTGCGAAAAACTAGATTCCAACAATTCAATATTCAACGACATGCAGCCTTTCCAATACTCTACTGCTTCCATCCTGCCTAACTCGCCTGTCTGGATCTATGAGCTACCTCATAGACCGTGAAATCAAAAGGCCATCTGTTCAGCAGTCCTCATCGTGAACCCGATTGCGGGTATTGCACGCCCGTCGGATGTGCAATACCCGTAAAACCCGCAAGCGCTTTTCATTTGAGTCATCCATAGTTATTTTTGCGAGAGCTGCGCGGAGCGGCACTCTCACAAAAATAACCTGGTTTTAAGCGATCGAAAGATGCTGTAGTTTAGTTCGTTTGAGTAATATTTGCTGAATAGAGATGCCATTGACGCTGTTCTGGAGTAGAGCCAGGAACATTGTTCACCCGACGCAGAACATAGCTACCGCGAAATCGCTGTGGCGTTCCACTCTCCGTCACAGCCGTCACGGTTACGGGAATCTCGATGTAGATGGAACCTGCGGCTCCATTTAATTCACCGGGCGTCCCAATATCCACGGCAATGGACGCTGTATTCGCAAATCCTTGTCGAAACTGCTCAAGCGACTGATGGCTGGCAGCGCCATTGCCCTCCCAGGCTGAGTAGGCTTGTTCATAGTCTCGACGGGCGATCGCCCGATAGTAGCTTCGAACCACCTGAACCGCACCCTGCTGGTCAGTCCCAACCTCAACCGGACTCGACGTTGGCGACGCGGATGATATCGGACTCGATGTAGCCGCAGGGCTAACACTGACTGACGTATTCGCACCGGGGGAGGGTGCAGTAGACGAGTGACTACAGGCTGTGATGGCGATCGCGACTAGCATTCCTCCAACCATCACACACCATTGTTTACGTTTCAGACTAAAAGAAATATTGTTCATTGAACGTCATTGGAGATCAGGGTTTCGAGTTTGGCGATTAGTTTGTAGCGCGGCTCCACCCTATTACAAACCAACGTCCGATCAATTAGCGTTAGGGTTGTGGTAATGCAATCAACACAACAGCCGATCGCCCCTCCGTTTTGTATGCCTCTCCGGTAATCGGTGGCGCATTTTTAGGATCACAAAAATCGTGAGGAGAGGGTAAGGCGGTATCTACGATCCGATACCAACATTCCCCACTGCTTAAAAGCGGCAATTCGAAGAACAGCGGTTCCCAATACGCATTGACAATAATATGCAAATGTTCGTCCTTTTGAGGATCGCGCAGACTCAGGGCAATGCTGTGAGAATTGCTGGCCCAATCGGGTTCACCTAGCTTGACACCATGCCAAACTACGTGAGGTTTATGACTACCATAGGTGACTGTGAGCAGTTCTTCTTGTCGAAACAACTCCAGCGATTGCGTAAAGCGAATTAATCCACTCACAAAGCGCAACAGTTCAGAATGTTGTTCAACCGCATTCCAATCAAACCAGTTCAGCTCATTATCCTGACAGTACGCGTTGTTATTTCCCTTCTGGGTACGACGAATTTCATCACCGACCAGCAACATGGGTGTGCCTTGGGAACACAATAAAACGGTGTAAAAGTTTTTGATTTGACGCAACCGTAGGGCTTCTATCGCTGGCTCATCCGTTGGGCCTTCAACACCGTAATTCAAACTGTAATTCGCATTGGCTCCATCTCGATTATCTTCTCTGTTTGCTTCATTGTGCTTGTTGTTATAAGAGACCAGATCATTTAGGGTAAAGCCATCGTGACAGGTGATGAAATTGATGCTGCGACTTGGTTCATGACCAATATGAGGATATAAATCGGGGCTACCCAAAATACGAGATGCAACTTGATTGACGCTGTTATCATCTCCCCGAATAAAGCGACGCACATCATCTCGAAATGGTCCATTCCATTCGGCAAAGCGATCGGCTGACCCAATGAACCACCCTCCCACCTGATATAACCCCGCAGCATCCCAGGATTCTGCAATCACTTTAGTGCCCACTAACACCGGATCAGTTTCGATCGCCCATAGCACGGGCGGATTTTGGCTGGGATGCCCCATCTGGTCACGGGACAGCACCGACGCCAGATCAAACCGAAAGCCATCCACATGCATTTCAGACACCCAATAGTGGAGGCTATCCACAATCAGCCGCACCGCCATCGGATGATTAGCTTTCAGCGTGTTACCACAACCGCTGTAGTTACTGTATTCAGCCAGATTAGGTTCCAGAATGTAATACGTCTGGTTATCCAGTCCCTTAAACGACAGCGTTGGCCCCTCCTGACTGCCCTCAGCGGTGTGATTAAAAACCACATCTAGAATCACTTCAATTCCGGCTCGGTGCAAGGCTTTTACCATATCTCGAAACTCATCCAATGTGCCCATCGGATCACGCCGAGAACTGTATTGGCTATGGGGTGCGAAAAAGCCAATCGTGCTATAGCCCCAGTAATTGATCAAGCCCAGTGGGGCATCCTGTCGGTCAAACTGGTGGATCGGCAATAGCTCCACGGCTGTGACACCAAGCTGTTGCAGATAGGGAATTTTTTTGATTAATCCGGCAAACGTACCTCGTTTTTCGGGCGCGACGCCAGAACTGGGATGGCGCGTGAAAGCATCTACGTGCAGTTCATAAATAACAGTCTCGGCCAGAGGGGTTTGTAGCGGCGTATCGCCCTCCCAATCGTAGGTACTGGAATCGACAACAACTGCCCGCAGAGATTGAGCACAGTTATCCTCACCAAAACGGCTAGCCGCTTTGCGGCTGTAGTTCTCATAATTCACAATGGCTCTGGCATAGGGGTCCAGCAAGACTTTGCTGCGATCGAAGCGTAGCCCCTGCTCTGGCACATAAGGGCCATCACTCCGATATGCATAAACTTGGCCTGCACCAATGTTGGGAACAAATACATGCCAGTAATAGAAAGTTTTGTTTCGCCTTGGGTTCAGCGGAATAATATGGCTCGGCTGCGGCGCGTCGGGTGAATCAAAAAGCAGTAGCTCCAGCGCTGTACAGCTTGCAAAGATGGAGAAATTGACTCCACCCGCGACAACGGTAGCACCCAGGGGATAAGGCTGACCGGGTAGAACGTTAACGGTCATGATGGCTCACTAAGGCGATCGCAATCATTATAAGGCAGAAGACAGGAGGATAAGGGGACAAGGAGGACAAGGGGGATGGGGGAGATGGGGGAGATGGGGGAGATGGAGGAGGGTTCTTCTCGTCCCTACCTTCCCAATCGTCCCGACCTTCCCCATCTCCTGACTCCTGACTCCTGACTCCTGACTCCTAACTCCTAACTCCTGACTCCTCTTGCCTTTTCTACACATTTAACCAAGTTGGATAACAGTAATGACATGATGGAGAGAATCTCAATTCAACCGTGTTGTTAGATTTTCCCCATGCACCACCAGGAAGGTCATTTTAAGGGCAGTGATGGACTCAGTTTGTACTATCAGTGTTGGCATCCCAAAGAACCTGCGCGAGCTGTGTTGGCGATCGCCCACGGCATGGGGGGCCACAGTGCTTTATTTGGCAACGTCGTTCAGGCGTTAGTGTCCAAGCAGATTGCCGTTTACGGATTTGATGCACGGGGGAATGGGCGATCGCCCGGTCAGCGTGGTTATATCAACGCCTGGGCTGAATTTCGAGATGATTTGCGGCTGTTTTTGCACTGGGTGAGAACACAAGAACCGGAGCAGCCTCTGTTTCTCCTGGGGCACAGTGTGGGAGCGGTTATTGTGCTGGATTATGGGTTGCGCTGTCCTGAGGATGCCGATGCGTTGCAGGGAGTGATTCTGTCCGCTCCGATTATTGGACAGACAGGTGTTGCACCGATCAAGCTGCTGTTGGGACAGTTACTTTCACGCGTGTGGCCGCGATTTAATTTAAGCACCGGGTTAGGTTCAGACACGGGAGCACGCGATCCAGCAATCGTCGCAGGTTATCAAAAAGATCCACTGCGGCACGGTCGGGTTAGCGCCAGATTTGGCACTGAATTCTTGAAAACCGTGGCCTGGATTCATGCCCATGCAGCGGATTGGCGACTGCCGCTGCTGATCTTGCATGGTGGGGGCGATCGCGTTGCCTTACCCGATGGCGGACAGCGTTTTTTTGAACAGGCCGGGTGTCTCGACAAAGAGCGACATGAATATCCCGATGCGTATCATGAGCTGTTTGATGATCTGGATTATCCAATCGTATTAGCCGATTTGGAAGACTGGTTGGAACGGCATTTGCCGCCTGCTCTACCACTTCCCGATCCGCTGATTGAGCTTTCAGAAGAGCCTTCAGAATGGCAAGAACCATCCACGCCATTTAGCGTCAGTGATATCAAGTCAGCCTAACTCAGATCTTGCACCATTTGCAGGAGCGCTAAGCGCTCAAATGGTGCAGGTTGGGCGGCGCGTAGTGCTACTCAACCCGCCTGTTGAGGAAGGTGCAAGATTTAAGCTAAGGATCATGGATGAGTTAAAACCAAGTTTCTAATTTTTGAAAGCGCGGCTGAGCCACGCTTTCAAAAATTAAATTTTAGGTTTTATGAAATTCACGTTACTAAGAGGAAGCCATCTTGTCTCATCAACGTCAGCGCGCTCAGTTTCCCCTGGACTTTATTCCAGAGCGCTTCAATCCATTTCTGTTAAGGTGCGCTCATGCGGTGCTGCCCGTGGTGATGCAGATGCGGCTGCGATCGTGGCTTCCGGCAGGGATTGCGGAAGTGGATGTGACCAATACCGAAGAGTTGGTGGATCTATATCACCAGTTTCAGATGGGCAAAATCCGGCTGATCATGGCCTTTCGGCATGTGGAGGTGGATGATCCGCTCAGCCTGATATTCCTGTTTTCACGGGCCATTCCCCAGGTCGCCCGTCAGAAGAAGATGGCGTTGCACTATCCGATCCACGCTCACTTTATGTACGATCGCGGGATGACGTTATGGGCCGGAGATTGGCTTGGCTACTTCTTTTCGCAGTTGGGCGGCATTCCGGTGCATCGCGGCAAACAACTAGATCGGGTCTCCCTGCGAGCCGCACGGGAACTGCTCACCAATGGCAAACTGCCGTTTATCATGGCTCCAGAAGGGGCGACAAATGGGCACAGCGACACCGTCAGCCCGTTAGAACCGGGGTTAGCCCAACTCAGTTTTTGGTGTGTCCAGGATCTCTTGAAAGCTAATCGGTCGGAACCTGTGGTCATTGTGCCGATTGGCATTCAATATCGCTATATGGAGCCACCCTGGACTCAGTTGGATCAGTTGCTCAGTCAGTTGGAAGCCGATACAGGGCTACCCGTGCAACCCATCGGAACGGCAACGCTCGATCCAGCTAGACCATGCTATGAGCGAATTTGTCAATTGGGCGAGCATCTGCTGTCTCAGATGGGGCAGTTTTATCAGCGCTTGACCCACCGTGACCTGCCAACGCCTGCCTCACCCGACTCGGCTACAGACCATTCGCAAACCAACCTGGATACACGGCTCCAGATTGTCCTGGATCGCGCGTTAGGCATTGCCGAACAGCATTTTAATCTACCGTCTCAAGGCAGTGTGATTGAACGCTGTCGTCGATTAGAAGAGGCTGGCTGGCGCGATATCTATCGGGAAGATTTGCCCGATTTAAACGTGCTGTCTCCGTTTGAACGGGGATTGGCCGACTGGATTGCCGAAGAGTCGGAAATGCGATCGCGCCACATGCGCTTGGCCGAAAGTTTTGTAGCTGTTAGCGAGACCTATGTGCAAGACAATCCATCAGTTGAACGGCTAGCCGAAATGGCCATGCTGATGTTTGACCTGGTATCGCGCATTAAAGGGATTAGCACACCTGCTCGACCCCGGCTAGGCTGGCGACGTGTGCATTTGACGATCGGTGAACCGATTTCTGTCAGCGATCGCTGGCCTACGTATGAGCGCGATCGCCAGTCGGCAAAGCAAGCCGTACTGGATCTAACGCGAGATGTCCAAACAGCCTTGGAAAATATGATTTCATCTGATGCCTAACCTTCCGTGAATTCGATAGCCCAATTTTGCGTGCGCGACGCGCCATACTTCCTGTAGCTGTCGCCATATCTATTGAGACATCGAAAACCAAGAAGATGTGGGGCTGTGCCCCCAGTCAGGAGTTCCACCCCTGCACCCCGTTTTAATTCAGGCGATCATATTCACGTCTGTTTTGGCACCAGTTTCCATAACTTGCCGGGTTCGTGAACGGGCACGCTCTCATACTGAGGCTGCAAAACGTGACGGAGTGCCGTATTAGGATTGTAGACAAAAATATCACTGTATCCGGTTGGAATAGCGGGCAGTTCTGCATCCGTGACTAACAGCAGCCGCGACGTTGGATTGAGCAAGTAACTGAGTGAAACAAGATTGCCAGAATTTGTTCCTCTAGAGTTGCTAATTAACAAAGGCCGTTCTGTTTGATTGATTATTGTGGCGATCGCCGGATGATAAAAACTGGAACCTTTATTCCACCAGGAGGTTGCCTGAGAACTGACAAAACAGGAGAAGATTCCGGCTGAAATGAGAACAACGAATATCAGTCTCCACCAAGTCTGCAATGTCCTGTGATGATTAAAGATCACGGAAGCAAACATGTAGCTTACCGCTAAATGGATTCCCAGATAGAGCGGAATCAGATAGCGTGGCACTTCAGACATTTGGATCTTAAACAGCAGATCGGGAATCATCATGGTAATCACCTGAACCCCAATCAGCGATAATGGTAATAGCCAGATTGATTTAGACGTTGTTTTGCAAAGAAAATATAGCGAATAAACGATTAAAACAATCACAGGCAACCGCATCACATAGTCCCAAAGGGAATGTTGGGTTAGTTTGCCAGTAAAAATAGCTCCATTCGGATCAAAGAAGAGGGAGCTAATTCCAAAGAACCAATCGTACACTAACGACGTGTATTCCTTTTCGTCAAATAGTTGTCGGGTGTTGCCGCGCAGTTGATCAAACCGTAAGACAATCAAAATCGCCCAGGGCACAAACGCCAGACATCCTGCGCCAACCGCCAGCCAGTAGTTCTTCCAGATTGCAGGCAACCGAAACCCAATTGCTCGATCTGTTAACCGCTCAGATGATCGCTCAGATAATCGCTCAGACGATGGAGTATTGCGCCAATAGATGCCCGTTCCCAAGAGATACACACCGTGTACCAAAATCACCAAAACCGATAGCGTAAATGAGTAAAGACTCAGGGCAACGGTGGCCCCATACCACAACCAGCTCTGGCGCGTTTGTAATCGAATGGCTCTCAAAAAAACAGCGCTGGATAGTAGTATCGTTACCGTCCAGAGCGCGTATTCTCGCGCTTCCTGAGCATACAGCACTTGAAACGGGGAAACGGCCAGTAATAAACAGCCAACCTGAGCGACTCGATGCGATCGAAACAGTTCCCGGCACAACCAATACAAACAGGGAAACGCAAACAAGCTCAATACGGCGGATAAGGCTCTCACCTGCGCGATCGCATCTCCAACAAACTGTGTCCAAATCCTCAATAGCCCATAGTAAAGCGGAGGATGTTTAGGATCGTTTGCACCAAGCGAAATAAAAGTATGTAAGATATTGCGATCGGGATTAATGTGTTGAAATCGTTTAAATTCTAGAGGACTGATTTCATGACCATTAAACAGTTGACCAGTTAAATCCGAAACACGATATCCTGCAATCCTGAGAGAAGTACGCGTTTCATCGTGCCAATACACTTTAGTATCTAAATTGACAAATCGAAACGCTATCCCAATTACTAATACAATCACGAGCAGCACGACTAACCGATCTCTTAGCAAGTTAGCGGACGTTCTTTGCAACCGAGCCGTTGAGATAGTCATTGTTAATTCGTCCCTCAGGTTTTTCGTGCATCTGTTAACACGTAAATTAGGTTAGACGTTAACGCTCTTCTGCATGTATTTCATCTAGCTAAGGGTGAAGTTCTTGGGCGACTCTGAAATGTGATGAAAGCTCACAGATTCCGTTTGTACCCCAACTGTGAGTTGGTTTAGCTTGAGAATAAATTCGCCTGCCGCTCCCAGATAGTCCAAGTAGGTGGGGGCCAGGAACATGATGACTTCTAACGTCACTTCGACCACAAAGTGTTTGTTACAAAGGTTCATGGCTGATTCCCCATCTAAAACGTAGGCCGACTGAGAGCAAGGCTGGGAGCGCGTCTAAATCAAACTTGGGTAAATAGTAGAAAGCTTTACCAGCGGTTGAATGGGCACGTTTACGGAACTTGCTTCCGGACAGGGTGGTAGCATCCGTAAGAGTACGGCAGTGGTTCTACAGACGTAACTACAGCGAATGGATCGAGGCCAAATTGCATCAACATGACATTCACCAAGTGGAAGCGATCGCCCAACTTCACATTTGTTCCTGGTCAACGGTTTGGAACAACGGGGTGCCATTCATGCAAAGGCAAGGGAGACATAATCAGCAATTTTCACTCTGAGATTTTGCATGCCCGACGGGCAGGCAAAACCCGCAACTGTTGGCCATGGAAGCTTGCTTGCGGCAAGCTTCCATGGCCAACA
>DATNPS010000187.1:0-2331 GCA_036703095.1 Crinalium sp.
GCGAATGATATCATCGCGATTCAGCGCAACACCTTTTTCAATCGGCAACTGACCTGCATCGATCGCCTTATAAAAATCTTTCAGCCGTTTGTTGTTTTGAATGTAGACATCATGCAACATGCTGATCGACGTGATACCAAAACCAAACAAATCGGATTCTGGTTTGGTGGTATAGCCCTGGAAGTTGCGGTGAAGCGCCCCTGCTCGTTGAGCGATCGCCAGTTCGTCGTTCGGTTTAGCAAAGTGATCCATGCCGATAAAGACATAGCCATGTTGCGTCAACTCTTCGATGCTCATTTGCAAAATCTTGAGCTTTTCGGGTGCAGCAGGCAGAGCGTCTTCAGGCAAATGTTTTTGGGCAGGTTTTAACCACGGCATATACGCGAAGTTAAACACCGCGATGCGATCGGGATCAAGCTGAATCGTTTTCTGAATCGTTTCTCGATAGCTTTCCAGCGTTTGATAGGGCAATCCGTAAATCAAATCGACGTTGACGCTTTCAAATCCGGCTTCGCGAATCCAGCGCATCACGTCAAACAGCATCGATTCTGGCTGCACTCGGTTCACCGCTTCTTGAACCTGGGGATTAAAATCTTGAATGCCAAAGCTAATCCGATTAAAGCCCAGTTGTCTTAAAAAGAAGATGTAATTGCGATCGACATACGTGGGGTTAATTTCAATCGAAATTTCAGCCGTTTCATCAAAGCTAAAGTTCTCTTTGAGTGTATTCCAGAGAAACTCAAGCTGATTCAGATTGAGATAATTCGGCGTTCCACCACCCCAGTGCAATTGATGAACAGGGCGATCGCGACTAATTAAGGCCGATACATCTTGAATATTACGGGCAAGATACTGTAAGTAAGGATCAACAACATCTTTGTGCTTCGTAATGATGGTGTTGCAACCACAGAAATAGCAGGCTGTTTCACAAAAAGGAATATGGCAATACAGCGAAATAGGCGTTTGCTTGTGATTACCAATGGCGATCGCCGCTCTAAAATCAAGTTCGCCAAACTCTTCCTTAAGCTCGGTTGCTGGAGGATAGCTAGTATATCGCGGCAACGGTTGATCGTACTTCGTGAGCAAGTTTGAGTCAAACTGAACAGTCTGTGATAAACATTCCATGCGGTTAGCGGCCTCTTTACCCAAATAGTAATTAGCAATCCCAACTGAAATTTAATTGTGCAATGGGCGGCTTACCTGCCCAGCCCCCTAGATGAGTAAGCCGCCCGTTGCACAATTACTCTGCGCTGACTAAAGCAACCGTTGCACCACCATGATGGCGCTCCGTGCTGCCGGGTCTTTCTTGACGGGTCAGCAGATCAAACGTGTGCTCCCCGATCGCAGCTCTAACGTCATCTTCCAACTCGTGAACCACATCGCGATTTAGCGCAAACGCATAGTTGGCCTCATCCACAATTCTCTGAATCGTGTCGTCATCGACAGGCAAAGAATCTAGCGTTTCCCGATATTTTTCTTTGAAGGCGCGCCGTGCTTCGGGTGTTGGAATCTGATCAAACGCATAGAAGTCTGTTCCCACATCAGCAGGCAGACTCAATGCAGAACGAATGATACCCTTCAAGCTTTGTCCACCCGACAGATCGCCCATGTAACGGGTGTAAGCATGAGCCACCAGCAGAGCGGGGTCAGTGTTCGCCACTTCGCGAATCCGATTCACGTAAACCTTGCCTGCTTCCAAGGGAACAATCTGATCGCGCCAGGTTTCACCAAAATAGAATTCCAAATCTTTCTCTAGATTGGCTTTGCGGTTCAGCTCAGGAAAGTAGATAGCTTTAACAACAGGATGATCAAGGTGCTGCTGAAACTCTTCTTCTAGCGCACTATATACTAAATAGAGGTTCGCCAACAGCTTGCGAAACGGCTCCCGTTCAACAATCCCTTTCAAAAAGCACTTCATATAAGCTGTGTTTTCAGCCGCTGTATGAGAGTGTTTTGTGCCTTCCCGCAGACGTAGCGCTAAGTTATGACTCATTGCTCAATACCTCATGAACGGAGACATTTGACACGCAGAGATTCGTCAAACATCCCTCTGAATGTTTTATAACTATAAAGCGATGAATGTCTTACTGATCATCTGTTCTTATAACTTTACAAAATCTTTGTTCCAGACACTTGTACCCACCACCGGGGGCATTATCATCACTGCAATACACTCCATGTAGGTTGTCATTTCAGCAATTCTCAGTATGAAAATTAGGTCGAAGGAAGTTCGCCTGTGGCGAACTTCCTTCGACCTATTACTTCAGCAAATATTGAGACTACCTAAACCCCAAGGGCTTCATGGTGAGGCGCGCTAAGCGCGCCTCACCA
>DATNPS010000204.1:0-19929 GCA_036703095.1 Crinalium sp.
CCGAATAGCGCGGTGCCGCCAACGTTAAAGTCTACGGATAAGGCTTTGTCGATAAAGCCATTGCGGGTGAAGGTGTAAACCAATCCGGTACCGCTATTCTCCAGAACGCCGCTGGGCGAGACTGCCACACTGACGGTGGCGTCATCGTTGAGAATCGTACTAACCACCGGGGATGCTGTGCCGATCGCATAGTTGTTGCCCTGAGTGAGAGCGATCGCCACCGTTTCATCTGGTTCAAAGCTCGAATCTACTGTTGGAGCCAGGGTGATGGTTGCAGTTGACGCACCCGGTGCAAAACTGACTGTACCGACACCGTTTGCAAAAGTCGTTGCTCCCGTTTGTGTGTAATCGCTACCCAGAGCCGCTGTACCGCTAACCGAGAAATTTGTGGTTAAGGCTGTAGTGGTAAATCCAGTCCGGGTAAAGGTGTAGACCAGCCCCGTACCGCTATCCTCGCTAGCACTGGAGGGGCTGACCGCCAGCGTCACCGTCGCGTCATCATCCACAATTGTTCCGGTTGCCGCCGTCGGGGTACCAATCGTGTAGCCTGCTCCTGGAGTCAGCGCCAGAGTGATATTTTCGTTGGATTCAACCGTGTTGTCGCTAATAGGCGTGAGGCGTAGGGTCGCGGTGGCCGATCCTGCCGCAAAGGTGATCGTGCCGACGCTGTTAGAGAATGACGCCGCTCCACTTTGGCTGTAATCCGCGTCGAGGGTCGCGCCACCCGAAACACCAAAGTTAACGGTCAGCGCATTGGCTAGATTGCCAGCGCGGGTGAAGGTATACACCATCTGGGTGCCGCTGCCTTCCGTCGCAGTGGCCGGAGACACGGAAACACCGACTTCAACGTCATCATTGGTGATGGTGGCGATCGCACTTCCCGGCGAACCAACCGTGTAGCCTGTACCAGAGGCCAGCGTTAGCGCCACGGTTTCATCAGCTTCCAGAGTGGTATCGCTAACGGGGGTAACTCTTACCGTGGCGGTGGATACGTTCGGCGCAAATGTCACGGCTCCTGTAGCGCCCGAGAAAATGGCTGCGCCCGTTTGCAAGTAATCATTGGTGTTGCCAAAGGTGGCCGTTCCACCGACCGTGAAATTCACCGTTAGCGGACTGCTGAGGGGCGCATTGACACTGTTGTTGCGCGTGAAGGTATAGACTAGTCCGCCACCGCTATCTTCTGCGACACTGGTCGGGCTGGCCGCTAGCGTCACAGTAGAATCCAGCGGAGGAGCATTGACCGTAAAGCTGCCCAGCCTTCCCCCAGCTACCGCATTTCCAGCCGTATCAAAGACCTGACCACTCAGCAAATCAACTTGATACGCCCCGTTATCCACGCTATCCCACACGCCGCCTGCCGCTGGAACCCGATACGTGGCAGAAAGCACTAAGCCATTACCAGCAGGCGTGACGCCGAGCAGGGTTGCCAGTTGGCTGAAGCCGTTTGGCCCGGTGACTCGAACGTTGCGGCTGCCCAGGCTGAGGGCATTCACACCTGCATTGTCGGCATATTGGACGGTGAAGGTTTGAGAGGTGCCACCCGTAATGTTCGCGATTTGAAGATTGCTGGCGATCGGGGCAGATGCTTCGCGGTCAGCGACGGTAATGGACAGAAAACTATTTTTCGTGATTTTGGTCTTGCTTACCTTTTGCAAAACCGCCAGATATTCTCCTGACTTCGTGCGAATCAGCGTGTCTTTCGAGTAACTGCCTCTGCCCTGCGTGATAACCAAGTCGGTGAACTTCAGCCCATTCGCTAACCGGAGGCGATCGCCCGTTTTGAAATCGGTGATGATATCCGCCTTGGTTAATTTGCGGCTCCCTGATCCTCTGGCGAGCACGAATCCATCATTGCCCGCGCCCCCGGTCAGAATATCCTTGCCTGCACCACCGTACAGGATGTCGTTTCCGGCTCCGCCATTCAGTCGGTCGTCCCCCGATCCGCCATATAAAAAGTCGTTGCCCGCCTCCCCAATCAGCGAGTCGTTGCCGTCATCCCCATAGATGGTGTCGTTACCATCGTTGCCATTTAGGGTATCTGCTCCGGCATTGCCAAACACAACGTCATTCCCGGCGTTGCCCGTCACGCTGTCATTGCCTGCATCGGCAACAACCGTGTCGTCTCCCGCATCGCTCAAGACAAAATCGGCATCAATCGTGCCGATTAAAAAGTCTGGGTTGGGGGTACCGAGAACATTGGCCATGACAAAACTCCTCAAGTCGATGCCTGAAATAATGCGAATCGCTAGAAATAGACAAACGAGTCTGCGCTGCGGCCAAAGCCTGACCGCAGTGTGAAAAGGAGCATCAGTGTGATTACGGTAATTCTGTTGCCCCAACTGGGGTGAGGCAGATGCCTTGCAACTGAGACGGGGCGATCGCAGAGTTGCCAGGGCGAGCTTTAACCGACTGATTCCCTCGAAACTAAATACAACTTACCCACTTTTGCGGGAAACACATACAGGGCATAAAACTTTACAGGCTCAGCCGCCATTTCATCAGTAATATGCTGCTCGTAGAAAAACCAACGATCAAGCCTAGCGTATGGCCCAAAAAACTAACACCGGGAGTCGTTAAATCAAAGATCACCTGAATGCCGATCACCAGCAGCAGCGCTCGGAAATTACGGGCCGCAATCCGTGAATGTTCTCGCTTCCAGCCATACAGCATGATCGCGCCCGTTGCGCCAACCAACCCCATAATAGCCGCAGACGCACCAACCAAAATTTGATCCTGCGTTCCTAGAAACGTCGCCAGCCAGGAGATCAAAGACATCGCGCCGATGCCGCTGACAAAATAGGTGATGAGATACCGAATCACGCCGAGCGTCGCTTCCACAAATCCGCCCAGGAAGAACAGCCCCAGCATATTCATCGCCAGATGAAGGAACCCATAATGCAAAAAGTTGGCCGTAATCACCCGCCACCAATCGCCCTGCCACACGTCAACTGGTACTAGCGCGCCCAGTTGATACAGTGTCTCCAGGTTTTCACTGCCTCCCTGCCGCATCTCGACCGCAAAGACCAGCGCATTCAAGCCAATCAATCCATACGTGACGTAAGACCGCTTGCTGACAAACGTAAACGGCTTGCCATAGCGCTCTTCCTGCTGCACATCGATCTCAATGCGCGTCAGGATGTCATAGGCACCCGGTGTGAGCACACGAGACGCCTCCGCGATCGGTTTCTGTAATCGACGGGCGATCGCCTTCTGCAACACCGCATCCCGATGGTTCTGCAAGGCCACAAACTGCTGTCGCGCCTCCTCGTCCTGCCGTCCTGCCGCCATTGCCGCCGTTGCCACCCAAAACTGCCGCATGTGCTGGGGATAATCGCTAAACGATCGCTTCAGGAACCGTTCTAACCGTTCCGTCTCCCCACAAAAGGCCAGCGCAAACAGACGGGCCAGGTTCACAATCTTGGTATTTCCTGTGCGTTCCAAAGTTCGGCTAAAATCCTCAATGCCTTGAAGCAATCCATTCAAATCGCCCGTTTCACCCAGCGATCGCAAGTAATACAGCATCAAGTTCGCATCGGTCGAGAAAAATCGCCGGAGCTGATGTTCCGATATCCAGGCCAGCAGATCTTCCCAGCGCGATTCCAACCGAAAGCGAAAAATAGCCGCTAAACGACCGATTGCCGTCATGGGTGATTGCTGTTGACTGAGAATCGTATTCGCCCGATCCAGTTGCCCCTGCTGACCGAGGGCGATCGCCCCTAAAATGGCTGGATACTCGCGCCACCCATCCGCCGGATGTAGCCATGACAGCAGAACGGATAATCGGCTGGCCTCTTGATAATGCTCCCGATAGGTCAACGCATTCACCCAGCGAATCCCCATAATCGGAATCAAGAACAAAATTGCCCAGGCCCCTCCCCCAATTAGTCCCGCCTGCCGGGGCACGAAATGAATCGAGATAGCCATTAGCCCTAAGACAAGACTGGCCGCGATCGCCCATCCCCGGTTGTAGTCTGTCGGCAGCCGCATCGCCCGCAGCAGAATGGAAAAGCAGGACAGACTGACAAACCAGAGGAGCAAATGATTGATATCCATGAAGGGAAAACAGCAGCGATAGGGTGACGATGCAGGACGGTATTTTGATCATCCTGCCCTGGATTTTCTTTGACTCTACACCCTATTGTGATGGTTGGTTTAGCGGGAGGGGCGATCGTTAAAGTGGGGCGATCGCCTGCTGGCGAGTAGCGTAACATGGCACTGGTGATGTGTTGCGTTACGGAAATTCGGCATGGACGCTTTAGTGCAAGAGCTAGATCTTAAGTTACGTCAATGGCAGCCCGACATTGCTCAACAAGTACGGCAATATCTTACAGAAATTATAGAATTGACAGATCAAGATGTTTTAGATCTTCTTCGCTCTAGAGCAATTGAGAAAGAAGTATTGGATCTGATTGATGAATCCGAAGCCTGCTGAAGTATGGCTGGTCGATTTAGGACTTGCAGCTAAAACACGCCCTGCACTTTAGAGCGTAAGTCGAATGAGATGTAAAGGGAAACAATGCATTAGAGCTATTCGTGTTGCAAGTAAAATCTCTCAACGAGATCAACAATTAAATCGCACGGATCTTCACCTCGTTCTTTGATGAAAAGCATTTCCTTGAGATGTTCTTTAGTCATAAAAAGAATAATTTTACGACGCCGACTATAAATAGTATTTCGCTGAATATGGGCACCAGCGTCAGGTAATTTACTACATCTCATAATTGCCAGCCTACCCATAGGTTCAGTCAGATAATTGTCAGTTTGAATTACCTCTTCGTGTCCAATATCTGTTGTCCCGTAATTTTTGAATTCAAAAAGTATCATCCTTGCTTCTAATTCTCGAAGAAGCAAACCCCAACCATGTTTCTCATCAAAATTGCGATTAGGAAACACAGCATCACGCCGATTTGTACCAGAGTATGTCCGAGGTTGAATGATGGGCCTAACCAATGGTGGAACAAATAAAAATTGGAGAATCTCTACACAAAGGTCTTCAAACTTCCGCCAAGATCTTTCTCCAACAGGACAGCTATCAAGCTGATTTACTAAATTAGTAACCTGGTTCATCGAACGTTGCTCAAGCTGGTGCAAAGTATTTAGAAACCAGATCAGTGTTATGTAGAAGAAGCCTCTTTAATTCTGTTCCATCCACAACACGAATTGGAATGCCAGTCGCCTTTGGAGCTTCATTGACCCAATCAAGAGCGACAGATGTCAGATTTCCGTTTGTAATCAGTAGTGCTTTGTTGATTTTTGGATCATTTTTAGCATATCCAGCTAGCTGCATCAATGTTCGTAAATCAGCACGAGAATTACGATACAGTTTGGCTTCAACAGCGTATACTTCACGAGTCTCAGCACCAAATGGATCTTTTTGACGAAATTCAACAATTGCATCAATGCCTGAATCCGTTTGTCGCGCTTCTGATTGCAAATTAATAAAACCAAGCTTTTGAAGAAGATCTACGACTAATTGGCCAAAAGTTTGTGGAGACAGCTTTTCAAAGTCAATTTTTGGAGTCGATCCCAATGCTTCAGCTAGTCTTTCGAGATTCTCTTGTATTCCGCTTCTCATATCAAACCATTGATACCCCGCAAGAGATAGCGGAATATCACAGTCTTCTAGAAGTATGGGTAAGAAGGTAATGCCTCGACTTTGCAGTTCTTTTAGAACAGCTTCAATTTCATGATCCATCCAAGGCGAATTTACCGAGTGTTTGGATAGTAGAAGTAGAAAATATGCGCTAGCTGAAATAGCAGCACGAATAGATTCAGCCCAGTGATCTCCTGGACACAGCTCATCAGCATCAAGCCATACGTCAAGATGCTGTAATCGTAGTCCTTCGACAATTGCTTTTGCAGCCACGCGGTCTGCACTTGCGTAACTTACGAATACTTGCGGTCGTTGTTTCAAGTCATGTTCAGGATTCACCATATCCTAGTCTTTCCAAGCAAGGAAGAGTATTGAGCAAGTATCGTTGAATGTATTTAATAGCTTACCTCACTCCTCATAGAGTACGGTTGATGACCTTGTGTTAAGTAACGCTATAACTTAGCTGCTGTGAGAAAGATTGAACATACGTTAGTTAGACAGAGGCATTAGATAGACTTTCGGTGGTGAATGGAGTTGGTTTAGTGGGTGCGTTGGTTGTCGTGAGGTGGCTGGTCATTGTCCATTTGTTAGCGATCGGCATTCTCCAACCTGTACCAAACGCGCGATCGGTGATTTTTAGACCGGGGGGAGCTTGTTTGCGTTTGAATTCGGCGCGGCTGACCAGTTGCGTAACGCGTTTGACGACAACAGGATCATGTCCAGCAGCAGCGATGTCTTCGGGGGAATGGTGTTGGTGGATGAGGCGATCGAGAATGTCATCCAGAACATCATAGGGTGGGAGAGAATCTTGATCGACCTGACCGGGTTTCAGTTCGGCACTGGGCGCTTTGGTCAAGATATTAACGGGGATGATTGGAGTGGATACTGGATGTAGTTTGAATGACGGATGGAGAAATGCTGGAGTCGTTCCATCTGCATTCGAATCTGTTGTCATTTGCGTATTGAGCCATTGGCAGATGGAATATACGCGCGTTTTGGGAACATCTGCGATCGCCGCTAATCCACCATTCATATCGCCATACAGCGTGCAATAACCAACAGCCATCTCAGACTTATTTCCGGTCGAGATCAGGAGATGCCCAAATTTGTTGGCGATCGCCATCAGCAGATTGCCCCGAATGCGCGACTGAATGTTTTCTTCCGCAATGCCAAACGGTGTGTTGGCAAATAAGTTAGCAAAAGTTTGATCGTAGGTCTGCATCAAGTCACCGATGGGCAACGTTTCGGTTTTAATTCCGAGATTGTGACCTAATACCAGAGCATCTTTTACGGAATGCTCGGAGCTGTAGGGAGAGGGCATAAGAACCCCCAGCACATGATCTGGGCCGAGAGCAGCAGCAGCGATCGCCGCCACTAATGCAGAGTCAATTCCGCCACTCAAGCCAATCACCACTTTGCTGAAGCCGCATTTGTACACATAGTCGCGTACACCCAAAACCAGGGCTGACCAAATTTCGGCATCCGCCGTTTCAGGAGCAGGGGCGATCGCGCTGGGCTGTAAATCCTTTTGTTCGAGATCGTAATCTACCAGCACCAAATCGGGCTGAAAGGCTTGCGCACGATACACCATCACGCCCTGGCGATTGAAGCCGAAGCTGCTGCCGTCAAACAGTAAATCATCATTGCCGCCGACCTGATTCACGTAGAGGATCGGTTGGCGATAGCGGATGGCGCTATGTTTCAGCATGGCCTCCCGCAATTGCTGTTTGCCCACGGTGTACGGCGAGGCGGACAGATTAATGGTCAAGTCAACACCATGTGCGGCGAGATCCGCGATCGGGTTGGTGGGATAGGTGCGCTTGCCCCAAAATTCTTCGTCGTTCCACAGGTCTTCGCAGATGGTAACGCCGATGTTCAATCCGTCTAAGGTGAACAGATTAGGGCGATCGCCCGGTTCAAAGTAGCGATCTTCGTCAAAGACATCGTAGGTCGGCAACAGCCGCTTGTAAAACATCTGCTGGACTTTGCCGTTCTCCAGTAATGCGGTGCTGTTAAACAGCGGTTTGCCACCCTGATGCTGCGATCGCTCATTCAGTTCCACGGTACCGACCAGCACAGCCAGGTTGGGCGGCAACTCGTGCGCCAATTGTTCCAGCGTGGTGGACATCGCTTTGATGAAACTGGGCTGCATCAGCAAATCGCGGGGAGGATACCCACACAGCGATAGTTCTGGCGTTAATACCAATCTTGCGCCCTGCTCCGCTGCCTGTTGTGCTGCTGCTAGAATGCGCTGGGCATTGCCCGATAAGTCACCGATGGTGGGATTCAGTTGGGCGATCGCAATTTTCATAACCTAAATAAAGACGAGAGGTTTATCTTTTAGCGGTGCAAAGGCATCTGCATCAAACCGATACAGGCTGGCAGGGCGTCCGGCTCCGCGTGAAACTTTTACGCCCGTGTCACTGAGAAATCCTAATTTGAGTAGACGCGATCGAAAGTTGGAATAATCGGAAAAGTTTTCGCCTAAAACGGTGGTGTAAAGCTGGTAAAGGTCGCTGAGGGTAAACAGTTCCGGCAAGACCTCAAAGGCAACGGGGCTATATTCCAGCTTGTTGCGCAGACGACGATAGCCATATTCCAGAATCTTGTTGTGGTCGAAGGCCAGTTGGGGCAGTTGCTTCACGGGATACCAGGCGATACCGCTGACGCCATCGGCAATCAGTTCGGCTTCGGCATAGCGAACCAGCGCGAAATAACTGACCGAGAGATAGCGCACTCCATAGCTGGTCGGAGCTTCACGCGGATCGCGCTGCGGTTCACCAAAGGTATACAGTTGCTCCAGATACAAGTTCTCCACCCGGATTTTTTCAGATAGCACCCGATACGCCGCCGCTTCCAGGGCTTCCCCATGCCGCACCAGAGTTCCGGGAAGGCTCCAATGTCCCAAAAACGGCTCATGCTGACGCATCACCAGCAGCACTAGCAGGCGATTCTGGTCGGTATCGACCGAAAAAATCACATTGTCCACCCCGACTTTAAATTCAGCTAGCCGCTGGGGAGGTGGGTTAGCAGGCTTTTTCTGGCTGCGTCCTGACATGCGTACAACCGTTCACGATGAATGTATGCCTCAACTGGAGGCGTTAACACCTCCGAATCTCCTTCTTCACGATACGCGCTAGAGGAGACAGGCAGACCAGTAAGATCGGCGATCGCCACCTCTGCCCCCATCTCTCTTAAGCGCATCAGCGCACCCTCTACCACAGGATATCCAGGACGGGGCACAATGAGCAGCTTGACGTGTTGCAACAGGTCTTCCACACGATACCAGCGAGGCAGTTGCCCGATGAGATCCGATCCGATCACGAGGGTAAGTTCAGCATCGGGCCAATGCTGCTTGGCTCGCTCAACCGTCATCAGCGCTCTGGGGTGACTCAGCTCTGGGTGATAGTGAATGTTATAGCGAGGGGGATAAATGTCTGCAATCAGCAGCTTTAACATCGCGCCCCGGTGCTCCAACGGCGTTTGGTGCGACTTAAAGGGATTGTCAGAGGCCCATACCGCGACATCATCAAAGCGGTGAGACAACCACTTCAAAATCTGCTGATGGGCAGCCGTCGGGGGATCGGCACTAGTACCAAAGAGAGCGATTCTAGTCATAAGGATGTGGGGTGTGAGGTGTGGGGGGTGTGGGATAGGCGATCGCTACGTTTTGAGTTTGTGAATGCGACGGTGCGTTTCCTGAGTAAGGGTTTGCAGCGTCTCTGAGATGTGCGGTTCTATTGGAATCGGTTGGTGAATGTCTCGAACGGTAGTGGGCAAGCTGGCCACAGACGCAGCGGTGTGATGGGCGAGCGCCTCCAGTGGTTCTGGCTCCTCCAGACGTTCGCCCTGCTTCATCACAAGCTGCAACAGCGGTTCGTGACCTTGGGGATCATCGGTTAATAACCCCAGGCGTTCGGATTGGATTTGCCCTTGCTCAATGCGGCGGAAAATTTGTTTGCGTCCCGGCAAGGTGGCTTTGCCGCTGGATTCTTTCATGACAGGGATGCCGTCAATTTCGACCAGCTTATACACCCCATTTACAGGCGTTCCGGTGACTAACTTTGTTCCAATACCATAGCTGTCGATCAGGGCACCCGCTTCGCGCAGTCGGAGGATTTCATACTCATCCAGGTCGCCGCTAGCAACGATGGGGATAGCAGGGAGGAGCGATCGCACCTCTTGCGACAGCGTGGCCAAGTCACCTGAATCAAGCCGCACTCCGCCCAATTCAGATGTTTTGGCTTTTACCTGCTCGGCCAATCGACGGGCAGCGGCGATCGTGTCATAGGTGTCGATCAACAGAACCGCTTTGGGAAAATAGCGATGAAACGCGGCAAAGGCTTCGTCTTCGGTACCTTCCAGGGTAGCCAGAGCCATCACCAGCGCGTGAGCCATCGTGCCGCTAGGGTTACGTCCCAGCTTCAGGGCCGCTAATACGTTGGAAGTTGCATTCATTCCCGCCGCCAGTGCCGCTCGTGCCGCCCATAGCGAGGCTTGAGGACTAAAGGCGCGACGGGTACCAAACTCTAGAAGTCCTGCATCTGGCCCAACGAGATCACGCATTCGGGCCGTTTTGGTGGCAATGAGCGTTTGATAGTTAAGCGTATTCAATAGATACGTCTCGACCAGTTGAGCTTGCCAGAGGGGCGCTTCAATCCGCAGCAATGGCTCGTTAGCAAATACTGCTGTGCCTTCGGGAACCGCCCACACGTCGCCTGTAAATCTGGCATCGGCCAGCAAATCCCAGAAAGCATCGGGTGCATGAGCAAAGATTTGAGTAGCTTGCAATGCCGCGATTTGAGCAGGACTAAAGCGGATCTTCTCCAGATAATCGATCGCCTGAGCCAGTCCCATCGCAATCAAATAGCCAAACCGATCGGGCAACCGTCGAACAAATACTTCAAAACAGGCGCGCCGCTGATCTAACCCTTCTCCCACATAGCAGGCGGCCATCGTCAGTTGATACAGATCCGTCAACAGGCTATAGTCTTCGGCGCGAATCGCCAGTTCTTGGTCTTCCATAAGGTGATGTGAGAGTGAGCATCGTTGCGCAGCGAATTCTGGACGTCACTTGCAGCAGTGAGGCATCAGAAGGTTAGCTCTGTAAATCCCCAATGCGGAATGGTTATTCATAATTATAGTTAGAATAACCAAAATTATCGCGATCGCCACCCCAGAAAGATTAAATTTTTACGCGTCAGTCAGGCTTTAGAACTGGGATTTTTAGCAGAACAGCGGGAATTCAAGCGCTTTGACCAAAAGCATCTTTGTAAAGATTATTTATGTTGAATATGACTAAAACTGTTGGGATAGGTTGGCGATCGCTCCCTTCACCATCTGATCTGGAGTTGGGTCAAGTCTTTAAATTGGTATTACGGCAACGGCGATCCTGGGTTCTGTCAGTTAGGGTAGGCGTATGAACTCCAAAGGGTTCTGACCGTCGTAACACGAAGGCATACTTCCATACTGGTTGCATAAGCCCAACCTTCGTGGGTTTGAAAGATTTAAGGAACAAGAAGATGGTACAGGCAAAACATGGCGATACAGTAACGGTTCACTACACAGGCAAACTGGACGATGGCACCGTTTTTGATTCCTCCAGCGGACGAGATCCTTTGCAGTTCTCGATTGGCGATGGCAACTTGATTCCCGGTTTTGAAAATGCAGTAATTGGCATGAGTCCCGGTGAATCCAAAACGCAGACGATCCCGTCAGATGAGGCATATGGTGCCCACTATCCTGAAATGGTTGTGGTCGTCGATCGCCAGCAAATCCCCCCCGATCTCCCGGTTGGAGTGGGTCAGCAGCTTCAAATTCAACAACCCACAGGTCAAGTCATTCCAGTCATCATCACAGATATCTCTGACTCTGAAGTCACGCTAGATGCCAACCATCCCCTGGCAGGCGAAACCCTGACGTTTGAAATAGAACTGGTGGCGATCGCTTAGAAGAGCATAGAGGTCAGGAGTCAGGAGTCAGGAGTCAGGAGTCAGGAGAAGTAAAAGGCAGAGGATAGAAGGTATTTCCTCGTTGCCAAGCTCCCGCTTGGTAACCCTGACAGAAGCTCTAGATTCCAATGCCCAACGGAATTGTTCCAGCCTGATACAGCGCGATGCGATCGCAACGGGAAGCCGGAGCTTCCCCTATCACATTGCCAAGCTTCCGCTTGGCAACAAGTGTATAAATCCAGGTTCACTCGCCCTCGCCCTCCTGACTCCTGGCTCCTGACTCCTGACTCCTGACTCCTGGCTCCTGACTCCTGACTCCTGACTCCTGGCTCCTTCCCCCTACCTCCTTCCTGCTTCTCCCGACAGATATCTTTCCCATCAAAAGTTGTCAACTTGGGATGCACCGTAGAATAGGAGAAATACTCGAACAAAAGTCTAGAGTCTATGTCAGTTTTAGCGGCGATCGCAGTTTTAGCTCTCCTGATTGTGGTTCACGAGATGGGGCATTTTTTAGCGGCCCGTCTGCAAGGAATTCACGTAAATCGGTTTTCCATCGGATTCGGCCCCATTCTCTGGAAATATCAAGGCCCCGAGACCGAATATGCCATTCGCGCAATTCCGCTGGGTGGCTTTGTGGGATTCCCCGATGATGATCCCGATAGCGATATTCCTGAAAATGACCCCGATCTGCTGCATAATCGCCCTATCCTGGATCGCGCGATCGTCATCAGCGCAGGCGTCATTGCCAACCTGATCTTTGCCTATTTCGTGTTCGTGGTGCAGTTTGGCGCGCTCGGTGTCCCCGAAGCCACGCAGCCGGGAGTCTTAATTCCCCAGTTGGCATCCAGCAGCGTCACGGTAGCGGCAGATGCAGGCATCAAATCTGGAGATGTGATTCTGTCTGCCAATGGCACTGAATTTGGGCGATCGCTCGATAGTCGAGAAGCCCTCAAAAATATTATTGAAAATAGCCCCGGTAAGCCTGTCGATTTAGAAGTCCAGCGCGGCGGCGAAACGCTGTCCATCGAAGTTGTGCCTCAGCGTAATGCCGATAACAAAGGTCAAATCGGCGTTAGCCTTGACCATAACGGAGCGATTCAATTCCGTCGCAGCAATATCTTTGAAACGTTTGGATTGGCCGCTCAAGAATTCCAGAATGTGCTGGTGATGACAGTCAACGGCTTCGTCATGCTAATTACCAACTTTGGTGAAGTGGCGAATCAGGTCGCAGGCCCCGTGAAAATCGTGGAGCAGGGCGCGAAGTTTGCACAGGCCAATGCCGCCAGTCTCTTCCCCTTTACAGCTCTGATTAGCATCAACCTGGCCATCATTAACATCCTGCCGCTTCCTGCACTGGATGGAGGGCAGCTTGTCTTTCTGTTAATCGAAGCGTTGCGCGGCAAGCCATTACCCAGCCGCATCCAAGAAAACGTGATGCAAACGGGACTTGTTCTACTACTGGGATTGGGAATTTTTCTAATCGTCCGCGATACCACTCAACTCGAAATTTTCCGCCGATAATTTTTCAGGCAACATGGCGAAAACCTCTCGCAAACTTGGCCCGAAAAAACTGCGGGCGCTTGAAATTTTAGTGCGGCTAAAACGGCTCTACCCTGATGCAACCTGTTCCCTAAACTACGAAACGCCTGTACAGCTTTTGGTAGCCACGATTCTGTCGGCTCAGTGCACCGATGAGCGGGTCAATATGGTGACGCCAGAGCTATTTCGGCGCTTCCCGGATGCCTACGCAATGGCGAGCGCTGAGCCTCAAGACATTGAGACGCTGGTGAGATCGACTGGGTTCTATCGCAATAAAGCGAAGAATATCCAGGGAGCATGCCGCATGATCGTGACGGAGTTTGGTGGAGACGTTCCTCAACGCATGGAAGAATTGTTGAAGCTACCCGGTGTGGCTCGCAAAACGGCGAATGTGGTGTTGGCTCACGCCTATGGCATCAATGCCGGGGTCACGGTTGATACGCACGTAAAACGCCTGAGCGGTCGGCTAGGACTCACCGAGCAAACTGATCCCGTTCGCATCGAGCGAGATTTGATGAAACTGTTGCCCCAACCTGATTGGGAGAACTGGTCGATTCGCTTGATTTATCACGGGCGGGCTGTATGCATGGCTCGTAACCCGGCGTGCGATCGCTGTCACTTAGCCGATCTCTGTCCCTCCGTTGATCTCACAAAAGTTACACCCCCACCAACGCCTGTACTGACCTCGCCTTAGGATCATAGATAAATTAAAACGAAATTTTTAATTTGGGAAAGTGCGGCACTGCCGCACTTTCCCAAATTAAGTTCCGGGTTTTATTGAATCCACAATCCTTAGTGTGAATGCGATCGCCCGACTCCTGGTGTGCGCGACCCGCACACCAAAACCATGATTGGGGGAGTGCAAGTTCACTGTCGGCGAACTTGCACTCCCCCAATCTGCATGATGAGACTGCATGATGAGAATTGCCGAGTTGCGACAAAAATCCATTCCAATCTTCCAAGATTTGGCTAATATAGAGAATGCTGTCTTAATTTTTCCGATTGGAGTGACCAAAGGTTCATGGCTAAGAAGAGCATGATTGAGCGCGAGAAAAAGCGCGAAAGGCTGATTGCAAAGTACGCTGAAAAGCGGGCTGCCCTTAAAGAACAGTTTGAAAAGGCAACCTCCCAGCAAGAAAAGCTTAGTATCCATCGGCAAATCCAACAGCTACCCCGCAACAGCGCTCCTACTCGCCACCGCAATCGCTGCTGGTTAACAGGCCGCCCCAGAGGGGTATATCGTGATTTTGGGCTGTCTCGCCACGTTATTCGTGAGATGGCACACCAGGGATTACTGCCCGGAGTCGTGAAATCTAGCTGGTAACGCGTAAAGCAGTTAGCCGTCCAGGTGCTGATCAAGCGTGCTTGATATAAATGTTAAATAACGTTATAGGGCTGTCATTGGTCAACAGTCGTTTGTCGTTTGTGAATAGCCAATGACGAATGACGAATGACGAATGACAGCACCCCGCACCTTAAGCTTCCTTCAATTGTTTTGAAAACGCATCAACATCCCCTCCAATCCGGCCAAATTGTTTCCAGCCCTGGGGGTCATTTTACCTATCAAATTATTGGGCCTTGCTGTCGTCTGTTTGACCGAGAAGAGCTACCCTGGCCCTGCTGCCGATTAGAATGGCGTGGCAAAGAACCAAGCTGGAGGCGAGTCGGCAAACGCTTCGTCGTCGATCTATCGTCTCGCAACTCACCGTCTTACTCTGTGCAAATTCTGGAACATCATCACTCCAGCGAGCCCATCGTCATTACGATGTATTGGGTTAAGCTGCCGCAGTGGTTAAAGGACTGGTGGCATTCTCGTCATTCGAGTCGCTATAGCCTGGACTCTACCGCTCAGGCAGAACCCGTTTCAACGGGTGTGCAATAATCTAGCCCTATCACTCGATCGGCAATGTCGGCCAGCACGTGAATCGGAGCTGAGGACAGCAGCGTTGAGGGATAAACGGCATTGCCCCAGATTGGATGAATTAACGCTGGACAGGTTTCGTAATTGGTGACAGGATAACCTAATGCGGTTTGGGCGATCGCCACATCATCCAAACCAATTGAACCTGCCGTAGAAAGTGTCGGCAATCCGGTGCGCGGATCAAATACCTCTGCCATATAGCCTGCGGCGATGAGGTTCAAAGCGACTGGCGTGCTCATGTCTAAAAACCGCTGTCGCATCAGATCTTTATCTCGCTCAGTCGCCTCTGTTCGAACCAACAAACACTGTTTGCTTTGTTGCAACACAATCAAAACTGACCGAATGGGCATAGACCAGGCTGGCAGCAGTTGATTGACATGAGCAGCAACATACAGAGTGGGCGGGTGAACCGAGTATTGAATTGTCCCCAAAATCACCACAAATTTCGATTAACTAAAGTCAACACCACCCAGACACCGGGTGTCTTTTGAAGTATTGAGAGGCTACTGCTTCAACACATATAGCTGTATTCATTCGGGTTAGGACGGGGTGCAGAGGTTCCACCCCTGGCTGGGGGCGAAGCCCCCATACCCTTCTTGGTTTTCGATGTCCTAACGAACATGACTACAGCTATACAAGACACCCGGTGTCTTGAAAGCTTAGCCTCCGCTATTAGCCGTATCTCCGGGGCCTGCGGTCACGATCACCAGATTATCCGGGTGAATCAAATCGCGAATCACCTGTTGAACCTGATCTAATGTAACAGCCTCAATGCGTTCCGGAAATTGCCGGATTTCCTCCTGACTTAACCCATATACCGCATTCATCAGAATCGCCGAGGCGACACTGCTGGGATTCGCCAGATCAACCGGATAGCTGCTGGTAATCGACCGTTTGGCAGCATTAAACTCTGCCTCAGTCACTCCATGATCATGGATTTGCTGAAGCAGAACCTGCGTGCTGGCGATCGCCTTATCGGCATCGTCCGGAGCAGTCTGCATCGTAATTGAGAATGGGCCAGGGTTAATTCCTGCCACAAAGTAGCTGTAGATGCCATAGGTTAACCCCTGGCGATCGCGGATCTCCGTCCCCAAGCGGCTGGCCAGCGTATCGCCACCGAGAATCTGATTCATCACCATCGCGGCATAAAATCGGGGATCACGACGCGAAATGCCGTTATAGCCCATGAAGGTCACCGCTTCAGCTTTACCAGGCATGACGCGGCTCAGGCGAGTCGTGGAGCGAGGTAGCGCCACCTGCGAATAGCGTGGCCCAGGCGATCGCCCTTGAGATTGCCAGCGGCCTAAGGCTTGCTCTAACAGCGTGCGCACTTGAGCTGGATCAAAGTCGCCCACCAGTGCCAGTACGGTTGCATCGGGTCGATAGTGCTGCTGATAAAAGGCCACCAGATCGTCTCGCGTAACGCTCTTCAGGCTTTCCTCGGTGGGCAGTGAGTAGAAGGGATGATTGGGTGGATAAACCGTCTGCCGGAATACCCGCCATCCCAACTGCTGGGGATCGTCCATCTCAACTTGCAGGCGGGTTAACGCCCGCTGACGGCTCAACTCAAGCTGTTCAGCCGGGAACGTCGCATGTTGCAACACATCAGCCAATGTCGCCACCACTGTGGGCAGATTAGTCGATAGCACATTACTGTCAATGCTCACTCCTTCGCGGTTCGCGGAGAAGGACAAATCGGCTCCCTCGTCCTCCAGGGTTTGCGCCAGTTCCAGCGCTGTTTTCGATTGGGTGCCATTCATCAAATTGGTAGCGGTCAGCGCAGCTAAACCTGCTTTTGCATTGCTATCAAACTCATTTCCGGCCTTGATCCAACCGCTGAGGCTAATTGTCGGCGTGCTGTGATCCGCCAACAACAAAACCCGCACTCCATTCGACAACTTAAAATCGTTCGGTAACGGTTGCGGTGTGGTAGTCGTGTCAGACGTGGTAGGAGGCAGATAGCGAGCTACCTCTGCCGGATCAACGGGGGGGCCAGCGCTAAAGTTTTCGACTGTGCGGCTAGCTCCTCCATTAGCCGAAGCACCGGGTTCACCATTATCTTTCGTGGGTTCAAAGAAGCCAACCGTCCGCTTGGCAGGGTCAAGGTAGGTTTGAGCCGTCTGCTGAATGTCCGCAGAGGTAAGGTTTTCGATCGCCGCCAGATAGCGATCGCTAAATCGATAATCTCCCGCAATCACCTGGTTATAGGCCAGCTGCATGGCTTGACTGGCCACATCCTGATTGCTGAGGATAAAGGAGGCGCGCAATTGAGTCTTGGCCCGATCCAGTTCTTCCTGGCTCACGGGTGACTGTCGCAGCCCCGATAGCGCCTGCTGAAGTGTTTGATCGATCTGAGATAAGTCCTTACCGGGAGCTGCGGTGATTGACATCTCATACCAACCCGGTTCAATCAATTCCGAGGGGTACGCACTCACGGAACTGGCCAGCCCCGACTCCACCAGAGCTTGATACAGCCTGGAACTGCGGCCACCCGTCAAGATCATGTCCATCAGGTCGATCGCTGGCACATCGGGGTGCTGAATGTCGGGCAGTGGATAGACCACCTGCAAGAGTGCCGTACTGCCCGGTTGCTGAAGCACAATTGGTTGCTGGGTTGCCGGGGTGCGAGCCGATGATGGAGCTGATGAGCGGCTATTGGACGGGCGACTGGGTACAGATGAGTGCGAGGCAGCAGGCGGATTCGCCGTGCGCTTGGGCACTTGTCCAAAAATCTGCCGAATCTTTTGCAGCGTCGGTTCCGTCGAAAAATCTCCGGTGACGACTAAAACAGCATTATCTGGGCTGTAGTAAGTCTTGTAATAGTTTTGAACTTGCTCAAGCGTAAAGTTTTCAACGTCTGCACGAGTGCCACCGACGGGTAGCCCATAGGCGCGATCGGGAAATGCTGCTCGCATCACGGCCCGGTCTAACCGATAATGAGGGCTGTTTTCGTAACCTTGCAGTTCAGAAATGACCACCCGTTTTTCACTCGTCAGTTGTGTTTCATCAATGGTGGCGTTTTCCATGCGATCGGCTTCGAGGGTCAGCAGCGCTTCCAATTTGTCGCGCTCAACAGTACCAAAATACGCCGTTTCGTCGTAGCTGGTGAAGGCGTTAGATTGGCTGCCCAGAGCACTAAACAAACGGCCAAACTGAATAGGGCGATCGGTGGTGCCCTTAAACATCAGGTGTTCTAACTGGTGGGAAACTCCGTTCATCCCTGCGGGTTCGTTGCGTGAACCAACCCGGTACCAGACCTGCACGCTAACCACGGGTGCGGTATGGATTTCCTTGGTTAATACGGTTAACCCGTTATCTAAAACTGTTTTTTGAACCCCTTGAGTGACGGAGAGGTTGGGGTTAGCTTGGGCTTGAGCGGGTGGCACTAGCGCCACGATCGGTTGCACTGGGGAAACGAGAAGGACGCCCAGGAGAAAACTAAAGAATAGACCCACTAAACCATAGGGGCGCAACTGCCGAAAAGAAACCATATTGAGCTGTAATGAAGATTTAACGGTACGGTGTAGCGATTGGATCAGCGATAAAAACAAAAAGCAAACGCCCCAGCCGAATCAAAGGAATGCTTCAGCCTTCGCCTAATCAGGAGGGAACCAGGTGTCCTGAATGCATGACTTTTCCAATCTAATCTACAGAAAGCCAAGTGGGGATCTTGTTCCCTATTAGTTTAATTAATGTAGCGGGAGTTTCCCAAAAGGGATGTATAGCCGTAGCTACTGGTATTAGGACGGGGTGCAGGGGTTCCACCCCTGGATGGGGGCGCAGTTCCCTTTGGTTCTCAACGTCCTAAGGATTATGAATAAATTAAAACCCGAAGCTTAATTTTGACGTGAATTCGATAACGCCATTTCTGCCACTCGTTGCGCATCGTCGAATTCACGTAATTTTGGCAAATGCGGCTCTGCCGCATTTGCCAAAATTACGTTTCGGGTTTTATTAAATCTGCGATCATAAGCAGTGTGGCTACAACTATTAATAGGGCGTTACCCTAGCCATTCAGGGTTCGCGTTTGAATTTGGGATGCTGAGTTGTAGTTCTTTCTGGGGGCTTGCCCCCAGACCCCCATTGGGGAGCGAGCGGCGCTCCCCAAACCCCTTCCGCAAGGTGTTCATAGTTAGTGGCATGGAGCGCTTCGCATTGGCTGCGGTGCGGGTGTTTATAGCAGTTCTCACTTGGATAAACTACGGTTATTTGTTTGAGAGCCGCGCTCTGTACGGCTCTCAAACAAATAACCGGGTTTTAAGCGATTGAAAATCACTACATGACATGCAACGTGTAGCAGAAGGCTACTAAGGCTACCTAATAGAGAGAACGCCTTTGAGGAGCAGGATTAAGCCGCCTACAAAAATGGCGATCGCCAATCCACCCATGATTAAATCTAGCCCAGCTGTATCTTCCATTAGTGGGGTACCCGTTCCTTTAGAGTTAACTCAATGCGATCGCCCGGTTTCGCTTCCAGCACTTGAGTGGAGAGGTGATTTTCGTGCAGCGCGGCTCGCAATTCATCAGCGCTTCCTTTCGCTTGCAGTACCGAATTGAGCACTCCTGCAAACACGACGTCTCCTCCAGCGGCAGTCGGTAACATCACTTGCGGCTGAAGCCATTCGGCTACCTGCAACGCGGTTTTGTAACCCTGAATCACCGGGCCGAGCAGCGGAATCCGTAGATCCATAATAGGCGTAATCACGACATCCACGGGAGCAAGGTCTTTGACGGTGGGGGAGTGGTAGCCGTGCGGTTCGTAGTACAGCGTCTGCCCCGTGCTCAACTCCTTTAACCAATAGCCATTCTCGGTTAACAATGGCCCAATTGGAGAACCGGGCATGGCTTGAATTTGAACGCGATCCGCCAGGGTGAAAGTTTCACCGTGCGCCAGGGGCGTTATGTTAGAAAAGCCTAGCTCCTGC